>JABIPD010000060.1 GCA_018698735.1 Candidatus Jacksonbacteria bacterium
ATCCTTTCTCGTGCCGGACCAAGTATTTTTCGAGGATCATATAACTCAGCGTTCGTTGATAATTCCTTTCTTACGGCCGCAGTAAATGCAAGCCGGATATCTGTATCGGTATTTACTTTGCTAATTCCAAGTGATATTGCTTTTTTAATTTGAGCATCTGGAATCCCTCGTGCTTTTTTTACTTTCCCGCCATAAGTATTAATTTCTTTTATTAAAGCCTGAGGAACACTCGAAGCGCCATGAAGTACCAGCGGAATAGAGATGCTCTCTTTAATATTTTCTAAACGTTTAAAATCTAAGGCTATCGCTTTTTTTGATTTCTCTATCCCATGGGCGGTTCCTATAGATATTGCCAGTGCATTGCACCCTGTTTCTTTTACAAACACTGCTGCTTCTTCTGGATCGGTATAGAAAGATTCTGTTTCTTTTACTTTCACCAAATCTTCGATTCCTGGAATAGCTCCTAATTCTGCTTCTACAGATACTCCATAATTCTTTGCCCATCGTACAACTTGGCGAGTACGGTGGACATTTTCGTCGAACGGTAAAGAAGAGCCATCGTACATTACCGAGGAGTAGCCGTTTTTTAACGCCTGTTTTACAACTTCCAACTTCTTTCCGTGGTCGAGATGAAAAACCACAGGAACACGCGACTGTGCAGCTACATTTATAATCGCTGCCAAATAATCCATTCCCGCGTATTCTACTCCACCTTCGCTTGTTTGTAGTATAATCGGAGAATCTTCTTCTTCTGCAGCCTGAATAATTGCTTGTGCAATCTCTAAATTATTTACATTAAAAGCACCAACCGCATAGTGTTGGGATTGTGCTTTTTTTAAAACAGAAGTAAGAGAAACAAGCATATTACAAAAAAGTTTGCGGTTGAATAGTATGATATTTTCTGAGCCATTTTTTTAACTCTGCCTTTGAAAGCAATCCATTCTGCGGTCCTACCTTAGAGATAACAGAACCAGAATTCATAATCCCCCATTTTAATGCATGCTTCCAATCTTTATTATACGCCAATGCAGAAAGCATGCCCGAAGCAAAACTATCGCCAGCGCCAGTGCTATCTGCTGAAGAATTATTGGCAAGGCTTTTTACATGCACAAGGTCGTCTCCATCGTACCCCCAGGCGCCTTTTTTACCAACAGTCATAATAATTACGTTACACCCTAGTTCGTGAAACCTTCGCACAAGGGTTTTTTCGGATGTAATATCTGTCTCTAAAAGTTTCTGCACTTCTGTTTTATTTAGAAATACGATATCTGATGCTTGAACAACTTTTTTCCACTTTGTTAAACCATCACTCATTTGGCAACTCCCCGGATTAACGGCTAATTGAAACTCTCCTTTTTTTGCTTTCTGGGCAGTTGAATCCCAGAGTCTTTTGTAACCGGCTGACATAGAAGTAAGATACACCCATTTTGTTTTTGGCAAAGCTTTTGGAACGTATTTTCGAGGCGGATGATACGACAAAATAGTTCGCTCGCCATTATGCAGCAGTATTGTAGAATAATTTGTTTTGCTTTTCGATTGAGCTGTTACCAACGAAACATCTATTTTATTATTCGATAGTTCTTCTCGGATAGAAGAACCAAATTCATCGTCACCAAGAGCGCCTGCAAAGGCAACAGAAAGCCCCATCTTAGAGCATCCCATTGCTACATTAGCTGCATTCCCACCAATTCGAGCAGTCTGATTTACAACAGGAAGTTTCGCGCCAAATGGCACGCACAACTCCTTTACATTTTTCTTTTTTCCGTTGCGAATAACAAGCTCGTTACCAAGCTCTACATACATATCACGCGTCGCATCTCCCAGCGTAATAACATCGAAGATTTTTTTTCTTGAAATTGCCATACTAATGACTTTTTCTTTTGAGAACTTTTCTTATTGCAGTAATAATACCATATGAGGTCATTTCATATTTTTCTAACAATTCAGATGGTTCACCAGATTCTCCAAAACTGTCTGGCATCCCCACTCGCTCCATTGGAGTCGGGCACTCTTCTGCAAGCACTTCTGCCACTGCTCCTCCTAATCCAGCATTCATTTGGTGTTCCTCTACTGTTACAATTGCACCAGTTTCTTCTGCTGCTTTTTTTATAAGCGACCTATCTAGTGGTTTAATGCTCGGCATGTTTATTACCTGAACACTTACATCGTGTTCTTTTTCTATTTCTTTTGCTGCTTTTAATGCTTCATATACCAGTGGACCACATGCAATAAGGGTTACATCTTCTCCATTTTTTAACACATACCCTTTCCCAACTTCTAATGGCGTTTTTTCCGAGGTTATTATTGGCGTTTTTTCTCTGGTTAACCGAACATATACCGGGCCTTTTATTTTTGCTGCCAAAAGTGTTGCTCTATACGCCTCGTTAGCATCGCAAGGAACCAAAACCGTCATATTTGGTAGCACCCGAGTAATAGCAATATCTTCAAGCGCTTGATGGGTGGCGCCATCTGGACCGACTGATATACCGGCATGGCAGCCAGCAATTTTTACTGATACATTTGAATAACAAATAGAAATTCGGACTTGATCCCAATTTCGGCCAGGAGAAAAAACCGCATACGAAGAAATAAATGGAATTTTTCCTTCCATTGCAAGCCCTGCAGCAACGCCAGCCATGTTTTGTTCTGCTACTCCCATCTCTAAAAATCTATCTGGGTACGATTCTTTAAACCAAGAAGAGCGTGTTGAATCGGTAAGATCACAACACAAAACCATTACATTTTTTTGTTTTTTTCCTAGTTCGAGCAAAGCTTTTCCATAGCCGTCACGAGTAGGAAGCAGCTCCTCTTTCTTTGTAAACAAATGCTGGTTTACTTTTACACTATTTTTCTTTTGATTTTTCATGAGGTTTCCTTAATCGCAGTCTCCTACATTTACTCTACCACCAAGGGTTCGCAAGTCTTGTAATGCTTTTTTTGCTTCTTTGGTGTTTGGTGGTTTCCCATGCCATTCATAATTATATTCCATAAAATCGACACCTTTACCTGGAATAGTGTGAGCGAGTAGCACCGTCGGTTTTTCTACAATTGCTTTCGCCATATTGCAGGCGTCTACAATATGGGGAATATTATGACCATCTATCTCTATTACATGAAACCCAAAACTCTCGAACCGTTCCCGAAGTGGCTCGAGAGGCATAACATCTTCGGTGTTGCCATCTATTTGAATATTGTTTCTATCTACTATTACTGTTAAATTATGAAGCCTATATTTTCCTGCAAACATAAACGCCTCCCAACACTGACCTTCGTTTAATTCACCATCGCCCATTAAACAATAGACATTATATTTCTTTCTTTCCATAAGCCCAGCATAGGCAATTCCAGCTGCCATTGAAATCCCTTGTCCAAGCGGGCCAGCGGCGTTTTCTACGCCAGGTAAACTTCGGTAATGCGGGTGGCCTTGAAGCCGACTATTAAGCTCTCGAAGTGTAGATAATTCCGATTTTGGAAAATAGCCTGCATGAGCAAGCGCAACATACCAAACCGGGCAAATATGTCCGTTTGATAATATAACTCTGTCTCGGCCTTCCCACCAAGGGCTTTTGGGTCTTTTTTTTAAAACACTAAAATACAAGGCAGTAAAAACATCTGCCATGCCAAGTGGCCCAGACGAATGCCCCGAGCCGGCGTCTACCAGCATTTTGATGATATCTTGCCGAATTTCGTTTGCTTTTTTGTCGAGCTTTTCTGGTATGTGCATTTCTTTTTATTTATCTTTGAAGGAATTTATTTTTTTTATATACTTTTCAAGATTAGTGGCACTAAAGAGTCCGGTTCCCATGGCTACTTGATCTGCACCTGCTTCGAACAATTTTATTGCAATGCCTTCTTTTACACCACCGTCTACTGCGATTGTTCGCTCTGGCAACAAAATACGAGCATCTTTTACTTTTTCTAGAGTGCTTGGAATAAATTCTTGGCCGCCATAACCAGGATGAACTCCCATAATAAGAACACCGTCGATAATTTCTGCGTAAGGCTCAAGCTTTTTTATCGGCGTCTCAGGATTAATCGCCAAAAACACTTCTTTATCTGCTTCTTTTATTTTTTCTATACTTGCATTACTATCTTCTGAAGCCTCGATATGAATACTGATACGCCGAACTACTGGATGAAGCCATTTTTCTATTACCACCTCGGGCAACTCTATCATAAGGTGTAAATCTATAGCTGCGGTTGTTTGAATAAGATCGAGAACACCAGGGTCGTTCATAACTTCCTCTGGAACAAACAGCCCGTCTGCAATATCTAGCTGAATAAGCTCAACAAAAGCAGCAACACGATCAAGTTTTTCTTGAATGTCGCTTACACTTTGCTCAAGGATTGCAGGGATAACTCTCTGCATAGATATTGAGTTATAAATTTTCGAGGTTGTGAACTTTTTCGAGCCGCCGTTTATAGCGGTCTTCATTACTAAATGCAGTCGAAACAAACGTATCTGCAATTTCTTCTATAGTTTCCTTATCTATTAACCTGGCACCTATGGCGACAATATTAGCGTTGTCATCTTTGCGAGCAAGCTGTGCTGATTCTTTATCCCATGCCTGAATCGCACGAATACCATTATGCTTATTTGCTGCTACTGCTACCCCGCCGCCACTTCCGCACAAAAGTATTCCTAACGATTCTGAATCTTTCTGAATTTTAACAGCAACTTCATGCGCAATATCTGGATAATCGTCTTCTTGATCCAGCACAAGTGCGCCACAATCTTCTACCTTAATCTCCTTCTGAGAAAAAAATTCCTTCAGAAGTTCTTTTGCCTCAAATCCTGCATGATCAGCTCCTATATAAACCATCGGCATAGCATTTTTATTACTTATTAGTATAACACACTCTTTCTGCTAACAAAAAACGAAAGGTTGCCCTTTCATCTTTTTGTTTTCGTATTTTTATTTACCGTGAAAATACAGCCTTGCAACCCTGCAATCGTTCTCTATAGCATCTATAAGTGCCTCTACAGTATCGAACTTTTTAATCGGTCGAATAAACGAAATAGCCTCTACTTCTACATCTGCGCCAACTACATCTTCGTTAAAATCGAATACATGGACTTCGCAGGTAATATTTTGTGGTTCAAACATGAGGACTGGTCCAAAATGCATTACCCCGGTTCGCCAGACATCTCCTACACAAATTCTGCAGACGTATATACCATGATCAAGCTCAGGAGGCGTTTGCATGTTAATATTCATGGTCGGAATTCCCAAATGCTTTCCACGACCAGCACCCCGCACAACAACTCCGCGGATATTCGCTAAAACTTTTTTCATATCTCTTAATCGTCTTTGATGTCGAGCAGCTCTTTTAGCTTCTTTTCATCGAATCCTATAATTGCAGCTTTTTCTGATTCTTCTTCGCCTTCTTTTGCATCTTGCTCGATAAGCGTTACCGGAACTCCCATCTGACCACTTAAGTCCACCATCTCCTGAGCGGCTTCGTTATCGGAAGCAACATCTTTCTCGGCATACTCAACAGAATGTTTTTTTAAAAACTCTTTAGTCATTTTGCAAAAATTGCAGGTTGGGGTAGTAAAAATGGTTACCTTCATAGAATGAGAGTACATTAAATAACGTTTTATTTTAATTCAACAATTAAATGTTTTAAACAATGTTGAGTGTACACCAATACCAAAAAAATTTGCAACCTATTATTAGTTGTTTGTAATACTTACTGGCACACCAACATCTGCCCATTCCCACATTGCCTGAGCAGCTCCGACTGGCAATCGAATACATCCACCAGAAACACGTTTACCAAGATGATCGGCCCCTTCTTTTGCTCCATTACTCCATTCGGGCAATTCGTGAAACCCATACGCTGGGGCTTTATACGCCATCCAATACGGCATATATAAACTTGCTCTTCTGGAATACGGGCGTTTAAATTTATTGTCTATCTTAAATTCACCAATAGGAGTTGGAGTAGACGGTTTACCTGTCGAAACCATTACCGACGCCATTTGGAATCCATCGTCGTAATATTGCAATCTTTGATGAGCGACCGAAACCTCTATAGCGTTTTCTTCTCTGGTTAAATCTCTTTGTGGAATAAACGAATGAATTAATATAAGCTCCGGGAAAACAACACCCTTTAATGACTGAAATTTAAAATCATAAATAGTTTCGCCAGGATCTAATCCTTCCAACGGATAAGATTGCACCAATTCTCCGAATCCATTTACCACACGAACTTCTTGCTTCATTCTGCTGTTTTCAAATACTATTATTTCTTCTCTGCCATCTTCCACTACATCTGCGGCACCTAAGGAAAGAATCGATTTATCTTTGCTGCCGCCAACAAAAAATGTATTAATAATCTCTTTATTCCCTCTTAATAATAGCGACCTTCCTTCTGGGTTAAACCTATTTGTAATAACGAGCTCGCTTGTACCGTCGCCACCTAAATCTATAGGCGTAATAATAAGCCCCGAGCTGTTGAACTCTGTTAAATCTATCTCCCAATCAATTGCTTTCCCTTCCATACTCCACACCGAGATAGCAGGGTTTACTCCTCTGCCCGTTGCAACCATAATTTCTAAAACACCATCTCCAGTTACATCTATTGCTACAGTTGTGTATTCAGCAATTTGTTGTTGGTTAAAAGCATAAAATTCGTGCAACAATTCGCCATAGCTGTCGAATACTTTTACTAACGCCGGACCGTCGGAAGCTGGAACGGTAATAATTTCTGGTCTACCATTGTTATTTAAATCTGCAACTTCTATATGCACACCGCCAAGCATGTCCGATGTATAGGCTTCGAAGCTATTTATTGTTCCACCATCTTGCCGAGCTAGCCATACTGTTGGAGCATAGCCTGGTTGTGCCCCCAAAATAAACTCTTTTACTCCGTCGGTGCCTAAATCGACTGCTTTTAAACTTGCGGCTTTAAGATTGTAAAAAGTTATCTCTCTTTTATGAGAAAAAAACTCGCCATCGAATAATGTAATGGTTGTATGATGAGGAGATTTTGCTGCCAGACTCTCGTTGAATGGGAATACCATTACTAAAACGAGTGTCAATATAAAAACACCTACAAAATATTTCATAGCTCTAGTATATCACATAAAAAAAACGAAGAGGTACATGCTCGGATGCATATACCTCAATAATCCTCTCTGCCGCCATTCAGCTTCGCCCTGGCTCGAAGCGTTTTCATGGCCTTTTGTTCAATTTGTCGAATACGCTCCTTGGTGACAGCGAAAAGCTTGCCAATAGCTTCAAGTGTCATGGACTCACCATCAATCCCATTCCTCATCCGAATGATAGCGATTTCCCGTGCTGTTAAGTCGGAGGCATTCAGAATCTGCTCAAGGTGATCGCGAGCCTCCAATTTAGCCAGCACTCTTCCTGCTTCGGGGTCAGCAATCGTGTCAAAAACTGTTGCATCTTCTGGTGCGTCGACAGCTCTAACGGGAGAGTTGAGTGAGATTGCATCCTGGGGCTCTGACTCCAGCATCTTGCGAGCCTTGTCGAGCGCAACACTATACTCGTCTGCGATTGCCTGTAGAAGCTCGCCATGTGTTGGATCTCGACCGTGGTCAAGATTCATGCGCTGGTAAAGAACAGCCCCGACCTTCTCAGCCTTATCTGCATCTGTTTGAATGTAACCCGGGACCCGGATTGTTCGAGCAGTGTTCGCAACGCATCTCACAATCGCCTGTCGAATCCACCAGACCGCATAGGTCGAGAATTTGAACCCTCGGTCTAGATCGAAACGCTCCGTTGCTCTTAGCAATCCGCCAAGCCCTGCAGCGAACAGTTCTTCAAAAGAAACCGCTCCTGCATGTCGAGCCGCAAGTCCAGCAACAAGCCGGCCATTGGCTCGAACGATCTCTTCCTGAGCGGTCTCATCACCAGCCGCTAGCCGAGTAAAAAGGAGCCTTTCTCCTTCTCGGTCAAGAAGTCTATCGGTAACGAAAGCTTTCATGGTGTCAGGAAGACCATCGCGAGGGGTGATATATCTTCCTGGCTTTATGGCCATTTTCGTAGTACGTTTAGTACGCATTGCAGTCTCCTCTGCTCATGGGATAGATTCAACACTTCTGAAAGAACTAGAAACACTATCTTGTCTTATATAGTCTAAATAGTCAACTTATGTTAACCAAAAAGACACTCTTTATGAGAGTGCCTTTTTAAGACTCAATTTTTCTTATTTTTCTGGCCAAATTTGTTTACCGGTATCGTCTTCTACAATAATCGCATCTGTTGGGCAAGATTTTGCACCATCGAGCAGTTCATCGTCTGTCGATTCTGAAACAGAATCTAACACAATTGCCTTTCCTTCGTCGTCGAGCTCGAATGCAAGTGGCGCTAAAGCAACACACGAAGCAGCCCCTATACACAAATCTTTAATCACCTTTACTTTATATGGCATAAAAAAATATTAAATAGTACCAGTAATCCTAGCACTGGTTTATAACACGGTCAAAAGAATTATCCCCAAAATTATTCTGTAGATAGCAAATGGAACCAATGTATGCTTTTGTATATACGAAATAAAAAATGCGATTGCTGCATATCCACTTATTGCTGCTGCCACTAACCCAACAACCAAAACGCCAGCATGGTTTAACGATATTCCCGTCTGAACAAGCGCCCAAATATTATACATACTTGCGAGCGCAATAATAGGAAACGACAGCAAAAAAACATATTCTGCTGCTTTTGCTCGGTTTACTCCAGTTGCAAGCGCGGTGGATAGTGTTATGCCAGACCTGCTCATTCCTGGAACCAGCGCTAGCGCCTGAGACAAACCTATTGCAATTGCAGAAGCTCGTGTGGAGACCGAATCTTTTTTCTGCTTATATAGTTGTTCCACAACAATAAAAATAATTGCTCCGATTATTAATGCGACAGCAATTACGTTTATATTCCTTAGGTATTGTTCTATATAATCTTTTACAACAAATGCGATTGCCGCTACAAGAACTGTAGAGATTATAATCCACCACCCCCAATTTCTTTCCTCGGTTTCGGCATTTGTTACAACATCTTTCGATATACGTGCAAGTGTTGAGCGAAAATAGACAACAACAGCAATCAGTGTTCCTAAATGCACCATTACATCGAAAGAGAGATTGAAAACAGCAGCATCAAGCTGCAACCATTGCTCTAAAATAACTAAATGACCAGTAGAAGAGATTGGTAAGAATTCGGTAATCCCCTGCACCACGCCGAGAAGTAAAGCAAACACATACTGCATATCTATTTCTTAAATACATTACCAGCAAACAATGCATTGCCTTTAAGTTCTTCCTCTATACGCAATAGTTGATTATATTTCGAGGTTCTTTCTGAACGAGACATAGAGCCTGTTTTAATTTGCCCGGTTCCAAGCCCAACTACTAAATCGGATATAGTGGTGTCTTCTGTTTCGCCTGAGCGATGAGAAATTACGGCATTCCAGCCAGCTGCTTTTGCCATCTGCACAGCTTGAACGGTTTCTGTTACAGAGCCTATCTGGTTTACTTTTACTAATACTGCATTCGCCCACTTCTTTTCTATTGCCTGTTTCAAAATCTTCGGGTTTGTAACAATAAGATCGTCGCCTACTATTTGGGTTTTTCCTCCGAGTCGTTCTGTCATAACAGCCCAGTTGTCGCCATCGTGCTCGTTTAAACCATCTTCTATTGTTGCTATGGGGTACATGCCAATCCATTTTTCGTATAAATCTATTAACTCACCAGACGACAACGACAATCCATCTTTTTTAAGTTCATATTTGTCGCCTTCTGTAAACTGATCTGCAGCAGCATCTATTCCTAATACAATATCTTCGCCTGGTTTAAAGCCTGCTTTTTCTATTGCTTCTAAAATAGCCTTAAAGGCATCTTCATTTGAATCAAGCGTAGGAGAAAACCCGCCTTCGTCTCCAACATTCGTATTAAGGCCTCTTTCTTTTAATACCTCTTTTAATGCATGAAACACTTCTGCGGCTGTCTCTACTGCCTCGGTCATAGATTTCGCAGCTACAGGCAGAATCATAAACTCTTGGATATCTGCCGAGTTATCTGCATGTGCACCGCCATTTAAAATATTTACCATCGGAAGCGGTAAAACCAAGTCACTATCTGAATTATAGGTATCGTGAATATATTGATACAAAGGCTTTTCAGCGGCCATTGCCCCGGCCTTTAATGCTGCCAAAGAAACCCCTAAAATTGCATTTGCTCCCAAGTGTTCTTTATTATCTGTGCCATCTAACTCTATCATGCGTTGGTCTATCTTTTCCTGGTCTGTCGGGTCAATCCCCAATAAATCTGGCGCTATAATTGTTTCTATATTTTTTACAGCCTTCTCTACTCCCTTACCAGAATAATGGTCTTTATCGTTATCTCGTAGTTCTATTGCCTCTTTCTCGCCTGTCGAGGCCCCACTTGGCACCGACGCTCGCGCTTGCTTGCCGTTATCTAACAAAACATCTACTTCTACGGTTGGATTGCCTCTAGAATCTAAAATATCGCGTGATTGGATCTCTTTTATTGTTGCCATAGGATGTGGTAAAAATTAGTACTGCTATAACCATACAAAATCTAGGCTTTGCTGTCGAGATTGCCGCAGATATTTAGGAGCGGTATACTAATAATGAATATATGGCAAAACCACAAAAAAAATTACGGATAGGATGGTTTACCTTTAGCTGCTGCGAAGACAGCACAGTTATGATGACCGAAATTTTAAATGACCACTGGAAAGAATGGGTTCCACTTTTAGATATTCGGCATGCGCGGGTATTGCAAAAAAATAATGTATTAGACGAAATGGATGTCGCATTTGTAGAAGGAGCCCTAGCATCTGACGAGCATATAAAAAAACTTAAACAGATACGAAAGCTTGCAACCAAACTGGTTGCCGTTGGAGCATGTGCATGTGTTGGCATGCCTTCTGCACAACGAAATACGTTCGACGATCACACAAACGAGGAAATAGAATTTTTAAAAGCGCGATTTCATCATCTTCCCAAAGTACTAAAACTAGAAGATGAAATAACCATAGACGCCCGACTGCCAGGTTGCCCAATGAACGAAAAACAGTTTGTAGATTTAGTAGGCGCAATGCTAAAAGAATTTAAAATAATTCCTTAAGTTTAGAGTTTAGTGCTTAGAATTTGCCATAATATGCACACCGTAGATCTTGATCTCCATATCGAAGAGCTCACCAAAGTAGAAGGTGCAGCAACTGTTGATGTTAAAGTAAGAAACGGGAAGGTAGAAAAACTTACCTTTGGTATTACCGAATACAAACGTTTCTACACCCAGGCAATGCGTGGTAAATCTATTACTGCATTGCCGCAGCTTTTGGCACGCGTCTGTGGCACCTGCAGCAATGCGCATTTATTGTGCAGTATAGAGGCGTGTGAACGTGCTCTTGGGATTACTCCAACCCCACAGTCCCAAATTCTAAAACGTTTAACCATGTATGGGTTAAATATTCGCGACCATGCACTGCATTTGTATTTATTTGTTTCTCCCGATTTAGTTGGTAAAGATAATTTTTTAAGCTTCGACGAAAATATTCCAGAAGAACACGAAATGCTGCACGATGCTTTTGATATTAAGGCAGCAGGCAACCATTTAGCTCAGCTTGTGGCTGGCAGAAGTGTCCATGCCTTGTTTCCAACGATTGGTGGGTTTATTAAAATCCCAACCCAAGAAACCAAACAACCTATTATAGACGAGTTAAAAAAAGTTCGACCAGCAGTATTACGATTGATAAAAACTTTCAAAGAATGCGATTGGTCGTTTGATAGAAAAACCAGGTATATGGGGATGTCTGCCGACCATTACAGCTTTTTGGAAGGCGAGATTATTTCTGATGATGGACAAAGAATTACCGAAGAAGATTATCATAACCATTTAGAACATGTTGTGATTCCATATTCGCAAGCCTCTGGCTATATGCACGATAATGAATCATATATGGTTGGCTCACTTGCTCGCATGAATCTTTCACGAGAAAAACTCCACCCACAAACCCAGAAAGATGCGAGTGATGCTATTGCCTTGTTCCCTTCTACTAATATTTACCATAACAATTTAGCGCAAGCTATAGAAACATTGCATTGTGTTGATGATGCTATCGAGCTACTAGAAGGTAATACATTCGCTAAAGAAGAAATCCCAAAACCTGTATTTAAAGAAGGGACGGGAATAGGAGTGGTAGAAGCGCCACGAGGGATGCTGTATCATCGTGTTCATATTGGCGATGACGGAAAAGTGATAGATGGAGATATTGTAGTTCCTACTGGCCAGAATCAAATTAATATAGAAGAAGATTTACATACCATGATCCAGCAAATGCTGGATGATGGAGTTGAAGATAAAGAAAAAATCCAATCAGAATTGGAAAAACTTATCCGCGCCTACGACCCCTGCATGTCCTGCGCAAGTCATTTCTTACGACTCAACTGGCAAGAGCTCTAATCGAACTAATTAAATCGACTATTTTTAGTTGAGAAGGAACGCCTATAATGGTGATTTTTTTTATTTTCCCTAATTTCTGAAGCCATTTTAAATTTTTTCCTACATCCCAATCATGCATAGTAACAGCAGAAGTATTTTGAAGCTGATCGAGACTATTAATTACAATAATATCATCAATACCCTCTACAGTATCGATTGCAATAAAATGCTCTGGAATATCCCATTCTTCATTCGGATCCAAATGAAGGAATTCAATATTCGGAAATTCTTTTTTTAGTTGCGGCATTAATTTTACTGGCAATGAATCTTCTTTTACATCTGGATTACCGAAAACAAATATTTTCATAGTCTCTGTCATTGCGAGAAGCCAGGCGACGAAGCAATCTCTACTCACCCAAACTTTTAAACAAATCAGACCACCTAGGGTTAGCTGATTCTATTAAGTCTATCTTCTTTTTCCTAGAACCTCCCTTTAATTGTTTTTCTCTAAAAATAGCATGCTCTATACTTGTAAATGATTCGTAGTAAACGAGCTTATCTACATTATATTTTTTTGTAAAACCCCTCTTTATTTTATTTTTATGCTCCGAAACTCGTCGAATCAAATCGTTCGTAACACCTATATACAAAACACTGTTAACCTTGTTTGTCATTATATAAACAAAAAATTGATAATCTTTTCTCATAGAGCAGAGATTGCTTCGCCTGGCTCGCAATGACAGATAAGTAGGCTACGATTCAACTTGGGTAGAGATTTCTTCGCATCTTTAGGGATGCTCGCAATGACAACTCAAATGCTCTTATTCGCCAGCTGGATATGCATTTTGGTGAATCGAGAAAGATGAGAAACCTGCCGCTGGTTTAAAATCTCGCATGGCAAATCCCAGTGCATAGAAATACAATCCCCAACCGAAACATCGTCCATTAATCCATCATCTCCCAAATGCCGAATAATTTTTCGTTTCTCTACCTTTCCTAAATACATCTGTTTTCCATCAAATAAAATAGGCTTCCGCTCGACCGTTAAAATAGGGCCCGCTACAGACAACACCTTCCCCCAGCTAATCCTACAAGAATCTATGCTTTCTATGGTATGAGCTTCTTCTTTATGGCCCATCCGCTGCCAAACATTCATTACCTGAAAAGAGTGATGCATTTTAGCGCCATCAGATATTTTATCTTCTATGGTTTTGAAATACTTAGCCCCAAACCTGTCTTTTACTCGTAATGTATCTTTTAAATGAATATACATAGACTGTTTAGAGGCGTTATCTAAAAGTTCGTTCCCTAACCAATAAGCTTCTATAACTCGTTCGTCGAATGGATCGCTAATCTTGTTTGCAGATGCAATAGCAATTAAATACGGCGCCATCACCTCGAACTGAGATAACAAATACCGCAGACCAAAGTCTGCAGTATCTTCATCTATGTACGCTAGAATTTCGTTAGCTTTATCTGGTCCACAAAAATGTAATCGATTCGGAGAAAATGCATATCTCGCACACCGAATAACCCCTCTCTCTCTAGATAATAACGCGGCTGTTATATCACTTTGAGGATTTTCTTCCATACAGTCTTATGTGATTCTAGATACAACACCACACCAGCAACAATAATTGCCAACGGAATTATGAGTGCACTCGAGAACTTTCCAGCCCAAATTTTGTTTAATGTTACGGTAATAGGAAATGCTAATACCAAAACAGTAGACACAACCGTTGCTGGTGCATGCTTTAAAGCCGTATACCAGGTTGCCACATACCCAAACAGCACCAACCCTGTTATAACTATCCATCCAAACTGAGGCCAAGAATTAGGCACCAACAACACTGCCTGTGCTTGTGTTACTAAATACGCTATTAATAATACCGATCCAAATGCCATACGTGCCCAACCTACTACTAATGCTGGAACATCTTTTAACACAACTTTTGCGATAATGTTTTCAACAGACCATAACAAGGTTGCGATAAGCGCCAGCCACATTCCAGCTCCCCAGCTCCAACCAATTGGCCCACCAAGCATAACAACGCCTGCCAAAAGAATCGCCATCCCTACCCATTGGAAAGCAGTCAGTTTTTCTTTTAAAAATACAATCGCAAGCACTGCCACCCATACAAACAACGTTTTATGAATAAACGCTGCCTGCGATACTGGTAACAATGTTAAGCTTTTAAAAAACAATACAAACGGTATAGAGCCGCCTATTACTCCAATAATCCCAAGCTTTATCCATTGCTGTTTGGTTATTTCTTTTAACTGCTGCCAAGAAACAAAGGTAAGCATGACAGTGGTCAAAAAAACTGCTGCCAAAATATTTTTCCCGGCAGTATACAAGGTAGATGTCTCCCAAAACGAGACCCCAAACTTGTTTATAAACACCGCTACGCCACTTATGACAGCGGTTACGAGTGCGAGAATAACTCCTTTTCTTAATTGAGTCATAGTGATAGATTAATAATCTTTGTATAGTACCATCCTCTGTAATCTATTGTCACCTTTAAACCCCAGCGCTATACTCACTAGATATGAAAAACTACAACTTCCTCATAATTGGCGGCGGGGTTGCAGGCACCACCGCAGCAGAAGATATCCGTAAAAACAATACAGATGCCTCTATCGCGATAGTAAGCGACGAGCCGTATCCTTTTTATTCAAGAATAATGCTTTCTAAACCTCAGGTATTTTTGGAACAAGTGCCTTTGGAGTCGATTTTTAAGAAAAAAAATGAATGGTATACAGACAATACTGTCGATTTAATAGCCGGTCAGTCGGCAACCAACTTAAACGCCGAAAAAAAAGAAATTACGTTAAGCGACAAAACCGTATTAAAATACGATAAACTCTTGCTTGCTATAGGAACAGATGCCAGAACACTTGGCTTAGAAAACGAAGATTTAGATGGCATTAACTGCGTCCGAACACTCGACGACGCAAAAAAGATTATCGCTGGCAGAAAAAAAGCAAAGAAAGCGGTGGTTGTGGGCGGCGGATTTATTGGATTTGAAATGTGCGATATTCTTCGGCAGGCAGATATAGATGTAACACTTATTATTCGCGAAAAAACTTTCTGGGGACATTTACTTGGCAAAAAAGCTGGGAATATTTTAGAAAAAACATTAACAGATCATAATGTAACAATTATAAAAGAAGACGAGATTATAAAAATTAACGGCACAGAGCGTGTTTCGGAAATAATAACCAAACAAGGAAAAGCACTTCCATGCGATATGTTAATCGTAGGGATTGGCGTGCAGTGTCCTATTAAAACACTCGATCCAAATAAAACTCTTGAATGCGGACACGGAATAATAGTAAACGAATACCTAGAATCCCCGCAAAAAGATATTTGGGCAGCTGGCGACTGCGCAGAATATAAAGACGTAATTCTTGGCGAACAAGTCCTTATGGGAAACTGGGCAAATTCGCAGCTTCAAGGAAAAGTAGCCGCCCAAAACATGCTTGGAAATAAAACTCCGTTTAAGGCTGTTACCAGCTATATGTGTCATGCATTTAGTGTGCCGATTGCATTTATAGGAGATGTGCGAGCCGGAGATGGCAAAGAAATAATCGAACGCGAGCTAGAAGATGAAAACGGTTATGCTCAACTTACTGTTTTTGATAACCGTGTTATTGGGGCTGCGCTTATTAACCAGACCCAAAGCCTTAAACCAATCTCGATGTTAATACAGAATCGAGTTGATATTTCAGACAAACAAAAAATTCTCCTGAATGGAGATTTAAAAACACTTGTTTAAAAAAATATTTTACTTCTTATTAAGCGAAGGCGTATCCTTTACTTCTTTTGACAATGCGTATCCTAAAATCACTCTAATAATTACCACCCCACCCAAACGGATAAGATCATTTAAATCCAGAGCCACAGTCACCAGCATAATATCTGCAGCAATCACGAATTCGAGCCCAAACATTACTTTTCGAGCAAACTTATGGCGAATTAAATCCGCAGAAACATGTTGAATAACAAATCGGTAGATTGCAATTAATCCAGCAAGGATTACAATTCCCAGGCCAATATACTGAAAAATTTGGCCAAAAATTTGTATTAACAAGTTCATCTTCTCGAATATCATACTCTTGGTTTTTATTTCATCTATAATGTACCACAAAACTTCTTACTCAACAATTTGCCATTGTTGTTTTTGTTTTTTTATAAACCCTTCTTTTTCTAAATCTCTTAATATACTTACTAATTCTTTCTGATATTTTAAAAGATATTTATCTGTGGTAAAAAAATCTTCCAGCACCTTTGTGGTTGCTGATTTTTTTTCGAGTAAATAAGTTACCAACTTTGCTCGAGCATATCTTCGCGAACCTTCAAATTTTGACTGTTTTGTGTAGTGCTTACTTTTTTTATTCGGATTAGGAATATCTTTCATTGCAAGTGCGCCATAATCCATTAATGCCGAATACCACATTCTCGGATTTTTTGTGTAGAGTGCTTTTTCTATCCATGGCATGAGTTGATCATCCGATACTGACCTGTCATCGCGAGGAACTGCTGCATGGGCAGGGACGCGGCGATCTCGAGATTGCTTCGCCGAATGGCGGCTCGCAATGACAGGAGAAAAAAAGAAATGAATAAAAATTCTTCTTATATTCGTCTCTATAAACACTTCAGGGTTATTAAATGAGAACACACTCACTGCCCTTGCCGTATAAGGCCCTACACCAGGAAGTTTTTCCAACTCTTCTATCGTTTTTGGAAATCGTCCTTTTAACTCTTTTTGAATATATTGAGAAGCTTTTTGTAGATTGAGCGCTCGTCTGTTATACCCTAACCCCTGCCATTCTTTTAATACTTCCGATGTAGAAGCCTGTGAAAGTGATTTTGCTGTTGGGAATTTTTTAAGAAAGGCTGTGTATTTAGGAATAACTCTATCAACTTGTGTTTGCTGAAGCATGAGTTCTGATACCAAAATTCGATACGTCGTTTGATTCGTCTTCTTTCTCCACGGCAAATTATGCCTGCCATTTTTTTTATACCAACTTAAAATCTTTTTCTGAAATTCAGGAATAGAAATCATACACTTCAGTATATCAAATATTTTGTCTCTGAAAAGTTATTTACCTAAAACAAAAAACCGCCGTGATGGCGTTTTTTTCACTTTTCGTCCTTTAAGGACTCATCAGTATTGTTATCAACAATAGAAGTGTGGGAGAGGCTGGTGGATCGGATTCCACCAGCCCTCCTTCGATACAAGTTCGTCTAGATCCAGCCGGTTGACTGGAGAACCAGTGCCCCGGCAAGAGGCACTTCGACCGAGAGCTCCACAGGAACGCTATCCTGCGGGACGTCATCCACTGACACCCAGTGGAGATGCCCGCGATAGACCCCGCGGGTTCGTTCGGCACGAAGCCTGAGCTCCGTGCCTCGATCTACACCTCGCAACTCGCACTGCGATGAGGTGCAATCCTCAGCCGACAGATGCTGCCGACTCGACACGAGGAAGCTGACGTAGGACCTGCGGAAACCGCAGGTGCAGGCACCTGCGTGTAGGGCCCTGCGGTATGCCGCCTCTTCTACGTTCAGGCGACCTTGGCGACAACGAGGAGAACGGCATGGATCCCCCCACTGTCCCAGCCTCCTCTTTATCAAACACGTACAAGGCGTGGCCATAGCCACCTCCAAGCTAAGGTGCATGAATCCCTCATGCGGGGGCTAATGTATAGCTAAACAACTTACCACTAAACACTCACCCTGTCAAGTCTTAAGTTCCCTTTATTTTAAACGAATTATCATTAATTTGCCGCCAAAGACGTATGCTATACGTCTCTACATTTTACGCTAAAATCAGGCTAATTGGGTCAGTATTATCGTTAAACTTGCGGGCTGGAGAGTAGTTTCTGCCGTATTCTATCAATAAATAGGTAAACTCGAACCAATGCTTTTTTGGCATTATTGCCATTAAATCTTGTTCTATTTTTTCTGGAGTACTGTTATCCGTTAAATTAAATTTTTTCGATAGCCTTTTTACATGTGTATCGACTGCTATCCCCTCTACAACGCCGTATGCGTTCCCCAATACGACATTTGCAGTCTTTCTCCCCACCCCGGGCAATGTAATCAACTGCTCCATTGTAGCCGGTATTTTCCCATTAAAATCTTCTTTCAGCATTCTTGCTGCTGCTAAAACATTCTTTGCCTTGTTTTTATAAAATCCTGTTGATTTAATATCTTGCTCAAAAACTTTTATGTCTGCATTTACATAATCGGCTAGTGTAGTATATTTTTTAAATAATTCTGTGGTTACCTTGTTTACCATTTTATCGGTACACTGCGCGGACAACACAACGGCAACCATCAACTCCCAATTATTAGAATAATGTAAAACCATTCCCGCATTGGGGAATAGTTTTTTTAACTCACGAATTATTATGCGCACTCGCTTCTTTCGTGCTTCTAAAAGCTTCTTTTTCATACTATTGCAATGTCATTTCGAGCCGCTTCTGGTGGCGAAAAATCTGTAATCTCTAATTTCTACAGAGATCCTTCACTAATCACTCAGGATGACGAACTTCATGATTCACGCTTCGATTGCTCCCAGATTTCTCGTCAGATGCCTCCTCGAAATGACAAAAAACAAGTGATCATTCTCTTTTTAAACGGCTCACCACATGAGCCGTTTATTTTTAACCCCCTCTTTGCATAAGAGGGGGTTAGGCGGAGTTTTATCTATACCACCCCTTACTCCCCTCCTTCTAAAGGAGGGGACAAAAAACATTACTGCATATTTAATCCCAGGCCAGTAAGATCCGCTTTAAGCTGTTCGGTAGTTTTATATACAACACCTTTTATTCCAAGTGCTGCCGCTAGTTCTACAGAGGTTTTGTCGTCGTCTATAAATAATACATCTTGTGGCTGAACATTATAGTCTTGCATTACCTTTTTAAATGCTTCTTCTGTTGCTTTGGTAAACCCAGTTTCGGAAGAAAAATAGAGTTTATCGAACATTTGTAACGAAGGGAACGACTGTCGAACCCATGCTGCTCTTTCCATAAAATTATCTGAAAGCACAACCGCTAACCCAGCCTGAGTTTTAAGTTTTTTTGCTATCTCGAAATTAGCCACAACCTCTTTGGTTCCTTCTTTTTCAAACCATAACTTAAAAAATTCATCGCCGCCTATCTTTAACCCCCAGGTCGCTAAATGAGGCTCCCAAATAGGAAACGAAGGTTTATTAGCAGCTAATGCGCTCATTACCTCGCCTCGTAAAACACTTAAAAACTCTGCATGCGATACTCCATGTTCTTTTTCTAAGTAGTCACTAAAATAAACACCTTCGAGTAAAAAGCCATCTAAATCACAAATAACGAGTTTAAACATAGAATAAAAATAATGTTACTACCAAATAGCAAGAATTCCTCCCATCAATGCCAACGAAAGAATCGAATAGACGGTATTTAAAAGATATAATTTATGAGGTCTGCCTTCCCACAAATAATGCGCTAACCCGGTAGTAGCCACAAACCCTATACCAATCCATAAACCGACTTGTAATCCCGACACAAAGGTTGCAGCGTTCAAATATTGAACAAAATGAGCCAGCACATACGCTAACACAACAGCAGAAACAAGCGAAATAATATAATTTTTTGTCTGGTTAGCATTTTTAGCATCTTCCATTGTTTTGCCTGTTAAAGCCATCCATGTTTTCCCAAATACAACTGGTGAATACCAAAAGGCTCCAATCACCATATGGAGTACTGCGGCTGCAAGAACAGCCCATAGATTAATATCTGCTTGTGGCATATGTTTTTGTGTTAATTAATTACCTGACCATATTTACTTAATAATACAATTACAAGAATTACAAATAATAAAACTGCCGGTGGAATAGCAATCCCGGCGATAGCAAGCCCTTTTCCTTTTAAATGAGGATGGTTTTTTATTTCTACTAAAGCAATAATCCCAAATATTATTCCCAAAAGCGGCATTACAAATGCAAATATTAACGCAAGAATAGCCCAGACAGATGTACCCATTGGATCTGCGGTAGGAGCCTGAACTGGTTTTGAGGGTTGTTGATCCATAAAAAATACTTTGTTTTAATTTTGGAGTGCTTCTATTCCTGGAAGGGTACCGTTTTCTATAAACTCGAGCATGGCACCTCCGCCAGTTGAAATATGAGTAATAGTATCTAAATATTCTTTTTTAGATACTGCTGCCAATGTATCTCCACCTCCAATGATTGATAAAACATCTTTATTCTGTGCTATGGCATAATAAATAAAGTCTGTTCCTCTTCCAAATACAGGATTTTCGAAATATCCAACTGGACCGCTCCAAATAATTGTTTTTGCTTTTGCAATAATAGATCCAAATTGAGCTGTTGTCTCTGGTCCGATATCGAGAATAGTACCATCCTTAGGAACTTCTTCTACTTTTACTACATCGCCACCTTCTTTAGAATTATCTGGTTCTCCCAAAATAACATCTTGAGGCAAAACAACAGCAGTGTCTTTCTGAGCTGCTTCGAACAAAATTCTTCGTGCGTTCTCTATTTCTTCGTATTCAACTAAACTATTACCTATTTCAAATCCTTGGGCAGCTAAAAAGTTATTTGCAACTCCGCCACCTACTAACAAATAATCTGCCATGTTGAGCAGTTTACTCATAAAATGGATTTTGGTAGATATTTTTGCACCACCAATAATAGCAACCATCGGTTTTTTAGGATTCCCAGCCGCCTCGGTTATCATTTCTAATTCTTTCTTGAGAAGTAACCCACCATACGACGGCAGCAATTCGGCGATTCCAACTACCGAAGCATGCGCCCGATGACTCGATCCAAAGGCTTCGTTTACATATACGTCTGCAAGATTTGCCAACTGTTGTGCGAATGCTGGATCGTTCTTTTGTTCTTTAGGGTAAAAACGAATATTCTCTAACAGAAAAATCTCGTTCGGTTTTTGGTTTTCGAATGTTTCTGGTGATTCTGATTCGAAATCGTCTATTAAACGAACACTGTACCCATCTAAATAGGTTTCCAGACGTTCTGCTACTGGCTGAAGCGTGTATTTTGAATCTCTTGTTTCTGGACGACCCAGATGAGAGGCAAGAATAATTCGATTGTTGTTTTCTAAAAGATTCTGGAGCGTTGGCAACGATTGCTGGATACGCTCGTCGTCTGCGATCGTAAAATTCTTGTTCATCGAGACATTAAAATCTACCCGCACAAGCACTCGCTTGTCGCTGATTTTATGCTCATCAATAAACTTGATTTTATAATCAGTCATAGATGATAGCTATAAAAATGAATGTGTTTGCATTATACCGCTAATCTGGCTTAATCTCAAAGCGAGATTCGAGCTTATCCAACCGCTCACCAATTCCACCGTACTCAAGCTCTTCACGAGGAAGCATAGATGGCTCAACAAACCCTTGTTCTCGCATTTCGATAGATTTCCGAGAGGCTTTTTCGCGGATATGATCCCAGAATGGATCGTCGAATACATCTACAAATTCTGTTAAAATCCCATTTCGCATGGAAAACGTAATGCCTTGAACAATCGGAACACAATAATGAACAGAAGACGGAGAGTTAATAGTAACCGGCATAAGTGGTTGTTGATGCGAGCCTCTGCAATCTCCAGCAACAAAATGAGCGTTTCTATAACACGCTCCAATTTCCTCGGTAGCAGGGAAAATCTTTTGAACTCGAACTAAAGCGACTGGGTCGTCTTTCCCAACATATTTGCCAGCAATATTTTTTAACCGGGTAGTAGAAACAGACACCACATGCTCGTCTGGATATTTTCTGGAATAAATAGATTTCACAACATATCTTCTGGTTTCTCGTAACAGTGCTGCAATATCGTATAAATCTTCTGGTGCATGCAAACGTATAACTTTATCGGCTTCGGTATTTTCTGTGTCGATAATCTCGAATGTAAAGCCTTGCATTATCTCTGGTGCTACAATCAATCCTGGGCACCACATTGGGTCTGCAAACCCTAAATACATTGGCAGGTTAAATGCCCCTGGCTCGGTTTTATCCATCGAAAAAGCCATCACCGATTCATTTGGGCGTTCTTCGAATTCTATTTCTGCAACCCCAGGTCCCATGCCTTGAATATTTCCGGTAAAAGCATCTTTTAATAAATCTTGGCCAGCGCCATAAAGACCTTCAGATTTTGCTGTTTCGGTTCCAGCAACAAATGCATCCCAAGCAAGCTGATGAACTTTCTCGTTTCCTTCACCATTGGTATGTGTCATTAAAATCGCGACGTCATCGCCGGTGTGATACACCCGATGATCGGTAAGGAGATACTCTCCTTTTTCTTTTACAAAATTTCTAACCGTCTCTAACAATTTTTCTGATGGTTTGGTGTGGCCTCCAATGCCTCCAATATCTGCCTTAATAAGAGAGAGTGTCATTTTCATACATGTAAAAACTTTAATTGCAAAATGAGTGCCCATAGCTTACGCCGCTGACTCTTTTTTGTCAAAACGAAAAGCGTGATGATTTCTGGGTTATCCATCATCACGCCGTCTTCTCAACGGAAAGCTCTGCTAGCAGTGCGTTAACTGCCGCTTCTACCCGTTGAGTAAAAACACGTATACTTTCTCCTGAGCCTATACTAAGAGGCTCTCCTATGATAATCCGAACCGGCCCAGGTACGAAATACCATCTTCCAGGTGGCCATACCCTTCCGGTTCCTACATGCGCAATAGGCACAACTGGCCGACCTGATTCTCGAGCTAAATAAGCAAAGCCCGATTTGAAGGTTGTAGCTTTTCGAGAGCCAGACGGATACACAAGCAATGAAAGCTCCCACTCTACAAGTGCTTTAAGTGGGAGATCCAAGGCCTCTAATGCCTTGTCTGTGTATCGATCGAGAGGACAGGTGTTGTAGACCAGGCAACGAAACCATGTCCCGAACACATGGCCCTTAAAGAAATGATCCTTTGCTGCAAGAACCCGTATCTGGAATGACTTCCAGATAAGGATTGTCATAATAAGGCCGGTTTCGAGATGGCTCTTGTGGTTTGCGACACAGATAAAATTGCCTGAAAGGCCAGACGACCTGTTTTCCACCCCCCAGATACCAAAGCACAGCGCGACTACCAACCGAAGAAACACACGAATAGGAAATGCCAGTACATGTTCGTACAATCTTTTATGGTAAAAAGCTTCGTCGCTTTTCATCTTCTTTTCCTCCTCTCTCTAAGGTACACAAAAAGGGGATTATTCCCCTTTGTTAATGTAACCAAATTTTAGTTACTCGGCAACTATACAACGTTAAAAACCAATACTGCTTCGTATTTTCCACTCCCGTTCTGTTCTACTTCTTTTTCGTGATGACTAATGGTCTCTATAATATCTCCAAACTCGTCTGCTGGTCCGCCTTCTAATTCAACAGACAAGAATGTGTCTGAAAAATCGTTAAAGGTAATATTGGTATACACTTCATCGTGAGCTCTACTCATTTCTACAAGCTCTTGAATAAATTGTATCAAAAGTTCTGTTTCGTTTTGTGCCTCGAGCTCAAACGTCTGCTTACTTACAACATCGCGCACTATCATATCTGGAGACAAAAGCTCCATGGTTCCTTCGAGTGCAGAGACAAATAATTCTTCTAGTTCTTTTCCTTCTAAATGCAAATGCATTGCATCATCATAATCC
>JABIPD010000062.1 GCA_018698735.1 Candidatus Jacksonbacteria bacterium
GAAGAACTGCTCAGCATTCCTGATCGTGGAACAATTAATCTCTATACATGGCTTACCCAGAGACTTCGCAAATGATTTCGCAAATTCTGTCTTACCAAGCCCCTTCGCACCATTGAACAAAAGAAAAGGGAGAGTTCCTGTAGCTTTCTGGGCCTGAGTATAAAACTCTAAACGAGTTTTGATTGTCTCCTGACCAATTAAACCTTCGAACATTTCACTTTTAGTCATAAGATCAGTCGTTGAAGGTGTTAATGGAGAACTGAATCTTCTCTTCAGGCTCCTTTGGGGGCTTAGCTGCCTCATCGATGGGGTATTCAAACATATCAAGCTCCTCTAATTGGTCGAGATGCTTCTTAGATACCATGATATTGGCATTTTTGCCTAACTGACTAACCAAATGCTTTAGATTCATCTTTACAAATGATGATGAGCCTTTGGGCCGTCCTCTTCTCTTGGGTGTTTCGTTCATACGCAAGCATTCTATCGGATACCAAACCCCATGCAAGCCTTTTTTTGCCTTTTTTTGAATTTAAATTCTTATTATAGCTTCAAATGTCCCAGTTGAGTCTCTCTATTTTATCTTCAAGGTATTGTTTAGCCCACTCTAGCATCTCTGGGGAAGGAACGTGTTCATCATTGTGGTCATTCCTGTATTCTTGATCTCTGAATCTAGGGTCTGTTTCTGCTGCTATACGGACTGCTATGGCTTTATCTTTATTACAAAAACCACCAAGCATAATCATCTTATTCTTAAATGATATTGTGCTTCTCCACTGATTTACGCCTTTACTCCAATGAACTCCAGTCACCCCGCTAATATTATTTTTTTGTTTCTTACTATTATCTTGGTTTTGCTTATGTGTAGCTAGCCTAAGATTTGAAATTTTATTGTTTAATCTATTCCCATCTATATGATCAACTTGTTTTTCTTCTGGGTCTATGCCTGTATTGAGAAAATAAACAATCCTATGATTCCTATAAAGTTTTTGTTCAAACTTAAAAATAAAATACCCACCATAACTAATACAACCAGCTTCTCCTCCTTTTTTGGCTATACCCTTACTAACTCTCCAAACAAGCCCAGTGCTTAATTCTTCACTGTAAGCAATATAATCTCCTATGTCTTTGGGGATTGGGATGAATTTTCTTTTATTCTTCATTTCACCAATGCCTGATCGTATTCGCGATTATAAAACCGCAGGTTGTAATATGCAGCAGCCACCAGAATGTTCTGATGATAGCCGCAAAATCTGATTCTTTTTGTTCCACAGAGATCTTTTCGCCCATCGTTTTGCACCACAATCTCCAAATTCTTTTCATGTTTTTACTAATTATAAAGAAAAAATAAACTTTTTATTAAATTAAAAATCTTTTTAAAACTTTTTTATTATTTTTTTTTAATTTAAAATATTGCAGATGCCTTATTTGGCTAAATATCACTCGATCTGGGGGTTTTTAGGTATTTCAAAGCCTTCTCTACGCCAGCTATATCATCACCAAGTAACCCTATAGCCAAATTACAATGGTCACACACCCAACCTCTGAAAGAATTATCATTATGATCGTGATCCAACGTCCACTTCTTAGGTTTTTCGCCGCAACACTCACAGAATTCTGGTTTTTGAGGTGCGGTTTTGTAAAGATCTCTCCTTATCTTCGATTGTTTCTTCATACAATCTCTACACCTAGTATCTAAGTTGTCTTTGTGTCCAATATGTTTATTGAAACAAGACAGACCTTTTGAAATTCTACAATAAACACATGTTTTATGTGTTTTTTCCTGCTTAACAGAATTAAAATCAACAAATAATTCCGATTGGCATAGATTTTCCCAGTCTTCTCTCATAATCTCTTATAAAATTTTTTGTATCTTATATACTGTAGAAGACGACTTACCAGTTAACTTAACGATTTCACTTGTGGTAGAGCCTTGTTGCAACAACTCCTTTATATCGTTATGTTTTTTTAACAATTGATCTTTTGTCATAGGTGTGCGTTTTTTAGGAACACTCTTCCCTTTTGTCTCTATCCCTAAAAAGTCTGCCAGAACTTGATTAGACTTATCTTCCAATTCTTTTAATCTTTCTTTGGATATAGTCCATTCCGTTTTTCCCTTTAAGGCTAGTAAGACTTCTCTTAACAAGAAAGCTTTTGTCGAAGGATTAGTCTGCCCCTCCCCAAAATGTATTGTGGTATTAGGGGTAAGTTTTTCACCATAGATCTGCCCGAAGACCTCAAAAAATACTTGATTATCTGACGTTGTTTGTTCTGGAAATTTCGAAACAAAAACCTTTTGAACTTCAGATTGAAATTTTACGCCATAAATTTTCTCATACGCCTCAAAAGCCATCAAATAACGCAGTGTATCGTAAAAAGCTGTGCTAGTATTTTTAATCCAAGCCCACATTGTATCTTTACAGTTA
>JABIPD010000063.1 GCA_018698735.1 Candidatus Jacksonbacteria bacterium
AGATATTTTGCTTGCACGCGATGCTCGAGGGGCAGCGACAGGAGCGGTTTTGAGTGCGGCTTATATTAATAATGGGAAAAAGGGGTGGGTAGAAGATAGTAGGTGGACGCCTCCACAGGGGATCACATTTTATGATTCCGCAGCTGTCCAGCCATCTGGATCTGTACCTGTAGATATTAATGGCGATGGATTAACCGATATTGTTAGATCTGATGAACATACTAAATTGGTGTACTTAAATACAGGCGAAGGTTGGGAAGATAAATCGGAGCAATGGGCCACTTGGGGTGGTGGTCACGTTATAGAACGAGGCCGAGATGGTGGTTTGCGGTTTCAAGATTTGAATGGAGATGGGCTTGTAGACGCGATTAGCTCCCATAGAGATCCTTATAATCCGGATAATATAGCTACTTGGGTGTATTTAAATAAAGGAAGATAAAATACATATATTGGACAGTTTTAGCGATATAAATAAACGGCTCATACGTGAGCCGTTTATTTATGCTCTAATATGGGTAGTTTGTGGCGTGTAATTGACATTTTAGGCTAGGATTGGTATTGTTGTAGCGAATTAATTACTCATCGATATCTTGGTTGCGGGCTTTATCCTCCGTTACTCGGATTATCGAGAAATGGCTCATATGTTGGATAAAAAGCGAAAAGATAAGGTTATTGAGAAGTTTCGAACCCATAAAAGTGATACTGGGTCCACAGAGGTTCAGATTGCACTTTTAACGGAAGAAATTAGGCTTTTAACAGGTCATCTTAAAAAGCACAAAAAAGATGTTTCATCTCGGCGCGGTCTTATACGAAAAGTAAGCCAAAGACGGCGTCTTTTGCGTTATTTAGAAAGAGAAGACGAAAAAAGCTATAATAAGATACTAAAGGTACTCGAAATTCGACCGCTAAAGAAGCAAGATTCGATTGATGACGATATCGCAAAAGAAGCAGAAGAAGCAGTCGCAGAAGATAAAGACGAAAAGTTGTTAAAAGAAGTAGCAGCAGAAGAAAAAGCAAAAAAATAAAAAAATTGTATGAGAAAACACAAAGAACAAAGAGTAGGAGTATTCGTAGATGTGCAGAATATGTATTATTCTGCCAAAAACCTTTACAGCACTCATGTAAATTTTGGTAAAATTCTAGAAGATTCAGTATCGGATAGAAAGCTTATTCGGGCGATAGCGTATGTTATTCGCGCGGATAACACAGAAGAACAAAAGTTTTTCGATGCATTAGATAACATTGGCTACGAAGTTCGCCAAAAAGAATTGCAAACATTTTTAAGCGGAACAAAGAAAGGGGATTGGGATGTTGGAATAGCTATAGACGCTATTACAATGGCTCCAAAACTCGATGTTGTAGTATTGGTAACAGGCGACGGTGATTTTGTTCCGTTGGTAGAATTCCTTCAATATAATGGGTTGCTAGTAGAAGTTACTGCATTCCAGGAAACAGCTTCTTCTCGGTTAGTACAATCTACAGACGATTTCACGAATCTGAGTGAGAATGTTAACAAATATTTGTTAAAGAAATCATTGAAAGGCTCTTTATTAAAAGATAAGTAATATACATTACGATGGGCAGAAGACATGTAGGCTATCAGAAGGCTTTAAATGCTTCTCTATGACAGTCTGACGTCTTTTGCGCATCGAGTGTTACATGCACCATGCCGAATGTGAAAACATTCAAAGCTCAGATAGATAGCAACGAGCTTTCTATTGAGTCAGGGCGCTTTGCCCTGCAAGCAAATGCTTCACTTACCATGAAGCTTGGAGACACTGTTGTTCTTGCAACTGTTGTTATGAGTAAAAATCTGCGAGATGGGATAGATTATTTTCCTTTAATGGTAGATTACGAGGAAAAATTTTACGCAGCAGGAAAAATTAAAGGCTCCCGTTTTATTAAACGAGAAGGCCGGCCTTCCGATGAAGCGGTTCTTTCTGGACGGTTGATTGATCGTGCTATCCGACCTCTGTTTCCAGAAGAAATGAAGAACGATGTTCAGGTTATTTTGAGTGTTCTTTCTCAAGATGACAAGAATGACGCAGATATTGTAGCTCTTAATGCAGCTGCAGCTGTTTTATATGTATCGGATGTGCCTTGGGATGGGCCTATTGCTGGTGTGCGCGTTGGAAGAGTAGATGGTGAGTTAGTATTGAATCCAACGTATGAACAGCGAGAAAAGAGCGATCTAGACCTCGTTGTAGCAGGTACAAAAGAGAATGTATTAATGATAGAAGCTGGCGCCAATGAAATAACTGAAGACGATGTATTTGCAGCTATACAATTTGCTCAAAAGCATATTGGTGATGTTACAGCTTTGCTTGAAGACGCAAAACAAGGTATCGGTAAAGAAAAGATGGCACTTGAGGACCTTGTAGTTAAATCTTCTAGTGAAGAATCTGAAGATTCTGCTGAAGACAAGGATGCGCTTTCTATTGCAGATGAGTTTATTCGAAAGAATATAGACGAACATCTTTTTACTGGTCCAATGAAATCTAAAGGCGAAAGAAAAGAGGCAATAGATTCCTTGAAAGCAAAGCTAGAAGAATTTTTACTAGAAAAACAAATAGGAAAGGAAAAGAGAAAAAAGGCAGCAGATTTGGTTTGGGATATTGCGGAAGAGCGAGTTACTCAAGCAATACTTACCGAAGACAAGAGAGTAGATGGCAGATCTCTTACACAAATTAGAGATTTATCTGCAGAAGTTGGGTTTTTACCACGAGCACATGGCTCTGGTGTCTTTAATAGAGGAGAGACTCAGGTTTTATCTGCTGTTACACTTGGAGCTCCGAGTGATCAGCAAATTGTTGACACAATGGAAGGAGAATACAAAAAGCGGTACATGCACCATTATAACTTTTTACCCTATTCTGTTGGTGAAGTAAGTCCAATGCGAGGAGCGGGTCGACGTGAAATCGGCCATGGCGCACTTGCAGAAAAAGCACTCGATCCAGTATTACCAGAAAGTGCTGAATTTCCATATACTATTCGAGTTGTTTCTGAAGTTTTGGGGTCTAATGGTTCTTCTTCTATGGGGTCTATTTGTGGATCTACGCTTTCGCTTATGGACGCAGGTGTTCCTCTTAAGAAGCCTGTTGGTGGTATTGCTATGGGATTAGCATCCGATACTAATGGGAATTGGAAGGTTCTTACCGATTTACAAGACCTAGAAGATGGTAAGGGAGGAATGGACTTTAAACTTGCAGGAACAAAGGATGGTATTACCGCAATTCAGTTAGATACAAAAACGAAGGGCCTTTCGGAAGAAATAGTAAAGAAAACACTAGAGCAGGGGAAGGTTGCTCGACTAGAGGTTCTTGATGTTATCTCTGGTGCAATAGCAGAACACAGAGACAAGCTTTCTGAGTTTGCACCTAGAATCCACACTCTTAAAGTGAATCCAGATAAAATTAGGGATATTATTGGGCCATCTGGAAAAACTATTAATGGTATTATAGATGAAACAGGCGTAGATATTGATATAGAACAAGATGGAACGGTGTTGATTACAGGAACCTATGCAAACGACATTGATGGTGCGATTGCAACTGTTGAAGGCTTAACTGCAGAAGCAGAAGTAGGAAAGACCTATAAAGGATCTGTGACAAGAGTAGAGTCTTTTGGTGTCTTTGTTGAAGTATTGCCAAAACAAGACGGTCTTGTTCATATCTCAAAGCTTGGATCTGTCCAACCAACTGATATGAAAATTGGCGATCCTCTTGAAGTAAAAGTATCGGAGATAGATGATTTAGGAAGAATTAACCTTGAAATACCTGGCGTAGAATCACGAAGCGGTCAAAACGATAGCAGAAGCGGCGGTCCACGAGGAAGCGGCGGTAGCAACTCACGAGGCCCTCGTAGGGGAAACAATTCTGACGGAAGATAATAGTCTTACTACAAACAAAAACGTGTTTTTATGCACGTTTTTGTAATTTTTGTTTTTTTGTTTGTGGTACAATAATATTGTATGAAGAAAAAAGATCGAGAAAAAAGAATTTCTGAGCTCGAGAATATGGGGCTTCTTGGCTTTTCTCATAAGAGGGCCGATTCAGAGACAACAGCAAAAAGAAAGAAAGGGGTGCTGATAGCTGTTTTTTCATCTTTGGCGGCTCTTGGAATTGTTTTAATACTTATTGGAGGCGTTATTGCATGGGGACGATCTGGAAGTAAAAATTCTTTATGGCAATGGGTTCCTAATGATGCACTTATTGTTTGGTCTGTAGATCTTGCTCTCTCGAATGAGGATCCATTACAGGCCGTTTTGTGGGGAAATGGTTACGGCGGAGATAGAGGACTTTTGCAGGAGCTTGATTCCTGGCTGCATGACTATCTTTCCCTGGAAGATAGTTACCCGATACTCAAGGGCGAGAAATTATTAATGTATTTTGACGCAGAAACTCATTCATGGGTAATTGGGATGAAAGGTGAGCCAGATGCATTGAGCGTTTTGGAGTATATGTGGTCTCAATCGCTTGTCGATGAAAGTTCTAATTTAAGTGCAAATGGACTTTTAAAAACGACTCCATGGATAAAGCCAGCACCCGATACTATCTTTTTTTCCCAGAGCGAAGAGGCTCTTTCTAGGGTATCACTAAAAGAAGCAGATGAGACCTTTATACAAAGACGTCCCCAGAGCCGATTTTCTTTGTCCTATTTAACTAACCGCCCTGTTATCGAAGCTTTTTTAACAACAAAAGGACTATTTGAGATATCTCAAGAATCTGAATGGAATGAAATGATTCATGTTCTAGCAGATAAAACCGGTGAATGGTGGCTGCAGGGAGTTACTCAGGATAATCAGATTCAATTTTCTCTTTTCCCAGCACAGGAAGAATCATCTTTTGTGCAAAATTCAAATATTAATCTTCCTGAAGGCGTTATATTGTCACTCCTTAATCACCGGATAGATGAGATTGCATACAAGCAGAATTCCCAAAAAGCATTGTTTAAGCCGCTGATAGAAGATTTAGAAGCCCAGCTAGGAGTATCACTTCTTTCAACAATCAGACCATGGATTACTGGTCCTGGCGCAATCTTTGTAGTTGGGGAATTTGAGCAAAAAGTAGTGTTAGCTCTTTCCGAACAAGGCCAGCCGATAGATGGAGTCGCTTTAGAAGACGAAATTCGAACGTACTTAGCTCGGCTTGCTCCTGAAAAAATAGAAGTACAGCTTCCTGATGGCACTGTTGCAGATGAATATAGGGCATCGGAGACAGCTTTTTCTTGGGAAGAAGAGAAATATAGAACAAAAGAGGGGATACAGGTTGTTATTCGCTCTATACCAGAAAATCCTCGAAAAGTAACAATGGCGTACGCACAAATTCAATCAACTCCAGGGGTGTTTGTTTTAGCGCAGAGGAAAGAAGACATTAAAACGTTACTTTCAGATGCACCGCAGCTTAATAAATATCTTATATCTGCTTCTAAGTCTCCTGGGCTTGTAATTTCTCGGCTTGATCCAGCTATTTTACCCGAAGTTGTTCGTTATTGGTTACGCGATTTACAGGCAGTGAGCATTCAAGAGCAGGGGGACTCTGCAGGCGTTAATATATTTTTTCAATTTTAGTTTTCTTGACCTAGCTGCCATGAAGCTGTGGAAAAGTCAACGAATATTTTCAAGAAAGGCTTTGTTGAGTGCAAAGGGGGAGGATTGACAGAGGGCGTTTGCCATGCTATAATAAGAGTATAAGTTTTTAAGTTCGTTCTTTCCATAGCTTCGAGTCAACGAGTTAGAAGGGAATGTCCGTTGAGCATCACAGGAGATCATAATAATTGAGGTACTGCACTTTTGGTGCTATCTCAAACCTATATATGAAGTCCTCTTGTGTTCAAGGATATTCTCTACTGTTCGTAAAGGTTAGGGGACCTCACCCCTTAACCTGATCGCTCTGATCAAAAAAATAAAAACAAACGGGTTTATCCAACCAAAACATACAAAAAGGTGTATTTTTCCCTAGGTGTTTCGGCCTAAGGAGAGTTAGACCACAAGAGCGGTAGAGAAAATAGGCTTGAAGTGTGAGAACAAGCGTCCATGGTTCATGAAGAGCATGGAGGTCTGATGCGAATACAACAAATTGGCGTCTTACCCCTGGTTCATGAGTCACCAAGGGGGCCGAGAAGCCAAATATTAAACGTTGGGCTCATCTTGCCCCCTTTTACAATTCCTAAAAAACTGAACGCGAAGGCGTTTTTTTGTTTTGGGACTTGAACTTTTTATAAAACGTTAGGTATAATACCTGTAGATATCAATTAACTTTAGACTATGATAGACCAAGCAATACTTACCGAGCTTAAAGATCAGATGCTAGTAGAAAAAGCACGAATAGAAAAAACATTAAAAGATTCAGGTGAGATGGATACTGACATTGAAGATAATTTTAAATCCGATTTCCCAGAGTATGGAAGCGACGAAGAATCGAATGCAATGGAGGTCGCAGATTACAGTGACACAATTGCTGTTGAGCATAAGCTCGAAAAAAAATTAGCGGAAATTAATGCAGCGCTAGCTCGTATGGAAAAGGGTTCGTACGGTACTTGCGAAGAGACGGGAGAAGAAATTCCTCTCGAAAGACTCAAAGCTTTTCCTGCTGCTCGAACATGCGTCAAATAGGAACCAAAACAATAGGCGGTTTTTTTGTAATGTGTATTGCTATTGATCGACTATTTAAATTTATTGCAAGAACCTCTCCTGAAATCTCGGAGAGGTTTTGGTTTGGAGAGGCACCCAAGATAAACACCGAGGCAGCCTTAAGTGTTCCAATAGGATCTTTATATTTAACAGTCTTTTTGGTTGGGGTGTGGGTTATATTAGTTTTTTGGTGGATCAAAAATAAACAGGCCAGGTGGGCGATTGTTCTTTTTGGAATACTTCTTGCAGCTGCAAGTAATGTGTGGGATAGAATATTTTATGGTGGTGTTGTAGATTATCTTCCATTTATGGGAATTTCGATAATGAATATAAGCGATATCGTTATAAGTTTAGGAGCTATTGTATTAGTTGTTGTTTTCTGGAGAAATAATCGTGAGGTAATATAAGTTTTGTATGCTTGCTCGAGTGTCTTCGTGTGCTCTTATTGGGCTTGATGTTATTCCTGTTGATATAGAAGTAGATGTGTCTCCTGGGCAGTCTAATTTTATTATTGTTGGGCTTGCAGATGCTGCGATCCAAGAAGCAAAAGAGCGTTTGCGAGCAGCGATGAAGAATGCGAATTTAAGATTTCCGTGGGATAAACGTGTGGTGATTAATCTTGCGCCCGCAGATTTAAAAAAAGAAGGAACTCATTTTGATTTAGCCATGCTTATAGGATTATTGCATGCAACACAAGACATTTCTTTTTCTGATAAACAATTTTGTATTGGAGAGGTTGCTCTTGATGGAAGAATTCGGCCAGTGAATGGAATGTTGCCTATTACATGGTATGCAAAACATGCTGGATTTACAGATGTTTTTGTTCCTCAGGAGAATGCGAATCAAGCGGCTGTTATTGAGGGGCTTTCTGTGTACGGAGTTCCTTCTTTGCAATCGTTGGTTCTTCATCTTCAAGGAACTCAGCCGCTGAGTGTTTCAAAAAAACAGGCGATTGTTTCTAGTTATGAAGGACAGGAACATTTAGATTTTAAACATATAAAAGGACAAGCTCAGGCAAAAAGAGCTTTGGTTATAGCTGCTGCTGGTGGCCATAACATGCTCATGAGTGGGTCTCCTGGTTCTGGCAAAACGCTGCTTGCGAAAGCAATGTCTTCTATTTTGCCGCCGCTTACGGTTGAAGAATGTTTAGAGGTAAGTGCTATTTATAGTATTGCTGGATTGCTTCCAGAGAATAAAGCATATATGAGTCATCGACCGTTTCGTGCACCTCACCATTCTGCTTCTGCTGTCGCGCTTGTTGGGGGTGGCAGGATTCCTAAACCAGGAGAAATTACGCTTGCACACCGAGGGGTTTTATTTCTAGATGAATTTCCAGAATTCCCGCGAGCGGTATTAGAAACACTTCGCCAACCTATTGAAGATGGTGTTGTTTCTATTTCTCGCAGTCAAGGACATTGTCAGTTTCCGGCTCGGTTTACATTGGTGGCTGCACAAAATCCTTGTCCATGTGGATATTTGCACGACCAGGATATTTCGTGTGTGTGCACTCCTGGAACAATAGAAAAATATAGAAGGAAAGTATCTGGCCCTATATTAGACAGAATAGATTTACAGGTGCATGTGCCGCGTGTGCCAATAAAAGATTTAGATTCAAAAGAGGAAGCCAAAGGGTCTTTTGATGTACGAGAAGAAGTAATAAGAGTAAGAAATAAACAGGCCGATCGTTACCAGCAATCTGGTTGGTCGTTAAATTCTGAATTGCCGTCTTCTTTTGTTGCTGATTTTTGTCCGCTCGAGCAGACAGCGAAGCAGTTGTTACACCAAGCAGTCGAGAGACTGCATGTATCTGCCAGAGGGTATTATAGGTTAATAAAAGTTGCTCGAACCATCGCAGATCTTGCAGGAGAAAACACACTCTCTCAGGCTCATGTTGCAGAGGCACTACAATATCGATTTACCGAAAGCTGATAGATGAATGTTCTTTTTTTGAAATTGACCAAAGGTATTAAAAATGGTAATGTGTATACACAATTTTGAGATTTGAGTTGCTAAAAATGGCGAAAAAATCATCTTCAATTTTTACACATATACTGCATTTGTGGGTCCTTAGATTGGTGACCCTTTTTTTGGTTGTACTTCTCTTTATTATAAAAATTTTGGGGAAAGTTTTAAAATTGTTATTTGGCCGTTGGATGGGGGCATTAGCAAAAGCATTTTTTAGAGGAGTGATTGTTCCTTTCTATAAATATTTTCGATGGGTGGGCAAGTATTTGGGGCCTGCCATGAGCCCGAATGCAGAAACAAAAATTGGATGGGTTGTTAATAGATATACCATCCACGTTATGATTGCCGGAATTATTGTACTAACGGTTGTTTCGAATGTATTTGCGCAAGAAGTTCGAGCCGATGAATTTGGAAGAAATACATTATTATTTGATATTGTTCCAACGCAAGCAGACGGAAGTGAAAAATTAATTGTAGAAGAGGCACAAAAAGATGAAGACCAGAGGATTGTTGCTCCCACTGCATTGCCAACTGAAAGATATAGTCATTATCTTGCGAGTGTAACCACCTCTTTTGAAAATAGTTCACTCAGAGGAAAAGCTGTTCAATCTCCGATTTCTTCGGTAACAGTTGTAGAAGGCGGTAGCGCGCTTGTAAAACCTACAAATATTTTAGGTATTGTTGGTACCGAAGATTTTGATCAACCATTACGGAGAGAGTCCACTGTTCATGTCGTTCAGTCTGGGGATACGCTTTCAACCATTGCTTTAGATTACGGCGTGTCGGTAAACACGTTGCTATGGGAGAATGGTCTAAGCTCTCGAAGTATTATACGTCCTGGCGATAGACTAACGATCCTTCCGGTTTCTGGAATTTCGTACACCATCCGTTCTGGCGATACGTTGCTTGCGATTGCTCGGCGATATGATTCTTCGGTAAAAGATATTTTAGAAGCAAATGCTTTAGAATCTGATTCTACATTACGTATTGGACAAAAGCTTCTTTTGCCTGGCGCTCGGCCGTATCGTACTCCTTCGGCAAGTACACAAAGTCAACCATCCCGACTGGCATTTATTACAGACATTTTTAGGAAAAGTGACTCTATTCCAGATGGTGAACAATTTGTTTGGCCAGTTCCATCTAGAAAGATTAATCAATACTTTAAGGGCTGGCGTCATACTGGTGTAGATGTCCATGGAACTTTAAAGGATGATATTTATGCAGTGCTCCCAGGAACAGTAGTTGCATCTGGCTGGAATTCTGGTGGATATGGTTATAGAGTTATTATTGATCATGGAGGTGGCATGCAGACACTGTCTGCTCATGCGAGTAAACTTTTTGTAAAAAAAGGAGATAAGGTTGTAAAAGGACAGGCGATTGGAAAGCTGGGGTCAACCGGCCGGTCGACAGGTCCACATATTCATTTTGAAGTTATTGTAAATGGCGTGCGTCAGAATCCTCTTAACTATTATTAAATGTAATGCCAATATACGAATGCATGCGAATAATACAAATCTATAAATGAAGAATATGAGATGAACAGGTCTATTCGTATTATTCGCATCTTATAGAAGATAAAAATATGCAAAAGAAGACAGTAACTATAAAAAAGATTCATGAATTCATATTCGCATTATTCTATGGATAAATATAATCACTTTGAAATAGAAAAGAAATGGCAGGAAAGATGGGCTGCTGATAACATTTGGGCTGTTGAGAATAAAAAATCGAAAGACAATGCCTATGTGCTTGATATGTTTCCGTATCCTTCTGGTGCTGGGCTTCATGTTGGACACCCGAAAGGATATACCGCAACAGATGTATATTCCCGGTATTTACGAATGAACGGAAAAAACGTTTTACACCCAATAGGGTGGGATGCCTTTGGTTTGCCAACAGAAAACTATGCAATTAAGGCGGGGATTCCGCCGGCAAAAGCAACGAAAGATAATGTAGAGACCTTTACCAAACAAATTCAATCGTTAGGATTAAGTTATGATTGGAGCAGGCAGATAAACACCTCTACGCCCGAATATTATAAATGGACACAATGGATGTTTTTGTTTTTATATAAACATGGTTTAGCGTATAAAAAGAAGGCTCCAGTAAATTGGTGCGAGTCGTGCCAAACAGTGTTGGCACGAGAACAGGTAATAGATGGTAGATGTGAGCGTTGTAAAAATGATGTGGTTCAAAAAGAATTAAAACAATGGTTTTTTAAGATTACTGAATACGCAGATAGATTACTTGAAGGGCTAGAAGATATAGACTGGCCAACGCCGATTAAAGCCATGCAGAAAAATTGGATAGGCAAAAGCAAAGGTGCTCTCTTGAAATTCGAAATCAGAAATTCGAAATCAGAAATAGAAGTATATACTACTAGGCCAGATACGTTATTTGGAGCCACTTATATGGTGCTTGCTCCAGAACATTCGTTGGTAAAAGAATTAAAAGATCAAATAAAAAATTGGGAGGAAGTTTCTTCGTACGTTACTTCTGCTGGTAAAAAATCTGAACTAGAAAGAACACAATTGCAAAAAGAAAAATCTGGCGTAGAGCTTAAGGGGGTGTCTGCGATTAACCCTGGTAATGGAAAAGAAATTCCTGTTTGGATTGCCGATTATGTAATGGCAAGTTATGGAACCGGCGCTATTATGGCGGTTCCTGCTCACGATGAAAGAGATTTTGAATTCGCTCAAAAATTTGGGTTGCCAATTCACTATGTAATAGCACCTGTGTTTGGTAAGCCGCATAAAGATGCTGAGTATAGAAAAACAGTGACTGCAATTGTTCAGAGAAAAAATGACAATAAAATTTTAATGCTGAAGTGGAAAAAATTTGATTGGATAGCACCACCAATTGGTGGGATAGAAGATGGAGAATCGATAGAAAAAACAGCAGAA
>JABIPD010000065.1 GCA_018698735.1 Candidatus Jacksonbacteria bacterium
AAAAGCGATGCCTCGGATATTCATATAGAGGCAGAAGAGTCACAAATTGTAGTACGGCTCCGGATTGATGGGGTGTTACGAGAGGTTGCAGTATTACCACACAGTGAATGGAAGCAAATGATTTCACGGCTTAAGTTGTTGGCAAAGATGAAGATCAATGTGACAACCACATCGCAAGATGGAAGGATTACTATAAAATTGTCTAAAGACAGCATCGATGTTCGTGTTTCGACTATTCCAACTGCTCATGGGGAGAGTGTGGTTATGAGGTTGTTGCGATCTTCTCAGACACTGTTTGAATTTAAAGACCTTGGGTTACGCGGGAGTGCTTTCGAGTCATTAGAAAAAGAAATTCAACGTCCGAATGGAATGATTATTACGACAGGCCCAACCGGTTCTGGTAAAACCACTACATTGTACGCGATTTTGAATAAATTAAACGACAAAGAAACAAAAATAATTACGTTGGAAGACCCTATCGAGTATAAGGTACAGGGAATAAACCAAAGCCAAGTCGATCCGAAAAAAGATTATACCTTTGCTGCTGGCTTGCGCTCTATCCTTCGCCAAGATCCAGATGTAGTGATGGTTGGAGAAATGAGAGATTTAGAAACTTCGGAAACGGCAGTAAATGCAGCACTTACCGGACATTTAGTTGTTTCAACGCTTCATACGAACGATGCTGCTGGAGCAATCCCGAGGTTTTTATCTATGGGAGTGAAACCGTTTTTGTTAGGCCCAGCTTTGAATGCTGTTATTGGCCAGCGGTTAGTACGAAAATTATGTGAGAAATGTAAAACACCAACTCCATTAAATTCAGAGCTTCAAACTCGACTAGATACAATTATTGAAGACCTTCCAGAAGGTGAAAAAAAGAACATTCCAGCTGAACAAACATTTTATACCGCTCCAGGGTGCGATGCATGCCAAAAGTCTGGATACAAAGGCCGAGTGGGGGTATATGAATTATTTGTTGTAAACGATGATGTTGAAGCTGTTATTAATAGCGCTGATTTGTCGGAAGCTACCATGAAAGCGGTTGCAAAAAAGCAGGGAATGGTTACAATGGTGCAAGATGGTATTTTAAAGGCACTTGAGGGCATTACAAGCGTAGAGGAGGTATTCCGAGTGACTGAGTAAGAATGAATAAGCGAATAAAAACAGCTGTATGCGAATAGGAATAGACTGTCGCGTGTTGAGTGAAAAAGGGCATGCTGGCATAGCACAATACACAAAGCATCTTGTAGAGCATTTATTAAAGCACGATACCGAAAATGATTACGTGCTTTTTTTGTCTGAACTTCTTTATACCGAAGATGATTGCCCACAAAATGTTGAACAAAAATTGTGTAAGAGCTCAATTCCTTTTTGGTCTTCTCATGTTGTCTTTTCGAGGCTCGTGAATTCGAGTAATCTTAATGTTTTTCATAGTCCTTCTGGAATGCTTCCATTTTTTTTAAAAATAAAGAGTATTATTACGATTCATGATTTATTTCTTATAGAGCATCCAGAATGGTTTAATGGAAAAACGTGGTTTGTGAGGAAAATTTTTATTCCCTATTCAATAAAAAAAGCAGACACGATTATTTCTGTCTCTGAAGCTACAAAAAATTCTCTTACTAGGTTGTTTCCAAGGGTTGAATCTAAAATTAAAGTTGTTCATGAAGGTGTTGTTATAAAACAGCTCGAGTACGCCAAAGATGAATTTAGTTTAAAATATAATCACCTGAAAGAAAAAGAAATTATTTTATTTGTTGGCACCATAGAACCAAGAAAGAACCTTCTGGTGTTACTTGATGCTTTTGAAGTACTAAGAAATAAAAGATCGGAAGTGCAATTGGTTATTGCAGGTAAAGTGGGTGTTAAATCAGAAACAACGGTAAAAAGAATACAAAATACGGAAGGTGTTTTTTATGCAGGCTATATCTCCGAAGAAGAAAAACGGTATTTATTTGATATTGCGCGTGTATTTGCCTGGCCTTCATTGGCAGAAGGTTTTGGGTTGCCGCCTTTAGAAGCAATGTGTGCTGGTGTTTCTGTTGTTGCTTCTGATTGTGTCACGACAAGAGAGATCCTTGGTAATGATTGTTTGTATAGTGACCCCAAAGATCCTGTGGCATTTTCAAGCGCTTTAGGGAGTGCTTTAACTATTCCCGAGCAACAGAAGGGGGTGCCAGAAAGATGTGTCTTGCTTTCCTGGGACAATACTGCTAAAAAAACACAGAAGATATATTTTTTGTATGATCAAAAAAGAAGGGCCTGATATTCATATACAGTTTAAAATCCCAAATATTCAACCAATATTGCGTTTTTTTATTCCAACAAAACGATGGTTAAAGGTTTTAGGAGGAATTATCGTTGCTCTTTTGGTTTCTTTAGTTGTTATTGGAGCTATATATGCTGCTCCGTTTATCCCTCTTGTGCCATATACAATGGAATCACGTCAGGATCAAATTAAGCAAGATATTGCACGCGGTGATTTTTCGGATGTTTCTGCTGGGTTAAATACTTTAGAAAAAGCACTTCACACAACCCAGAAAAGAATTTCGGAATGGGAAAATATTCCATTCCTGAAAGATCACTCCGATACTGCCTTTGCATATCTTGCAGCTGGTTTTGAAAGTGTGCAACTAGGCCGGAAAGCCATAGCAAGTGCGGAAACAATACTCGAGCCTCTTAGCGATACAACTTTTTCAGAAGAAAAGTATTCCCTGGTACTTACGAATGTATATACCAATAAGCAGGAACTTGAAGAATTAAAAGACGATATAAGCGAGTTAAGAAAAAATATAGAAAGCATAGAGATTTCTATTCCTTGGTCATTGGTTCAAAATGCGCATAAAAAAATTGTTCTCACTGTTGGGCGAGTAGACACAGCTTATAGAAAGGGACTAAATCTTCTTGAGATTGGGTTACCGCTTATGGGGGTGCCAGAGTCGCATGAATATTTGTTATTGCTTCAAAATAATGCCGAGCTTAGGCCAACAGGTGGCTTTATTGGCACCTATGGTAGATTGGTAATGAATAAGGGCGAAATAGAAACACTGTTTACCGATAATGTGTATAGCTTAGATGATCCAGCATCGAAATATTTAAAGATTCCTTCTCCTTGGCCGTATAAATATTTTAATAGCCAGCCGTATTGGTATTTACGAGATTCAAATTGGTCGCCACATTTTCCAGATGCTGCAAGACAGGCTATTTCGTTGTATCAGCAAGAAGGTGGAGAGGGTGGAATAGATACGGTTGTTGCCATAACCCCAGAATTCACGAAAGATGTATTATCCATTATTGGCGATATTACGATAGATGATACGGTGTATACTCCAGAGAATTTTTTTGAAATAGTAGAAAGCCATGTTAGCAGGGATTACGAAACAGAAGGGCTTGGTGTGTACGACAGAAAAGAGATAATTAATACCCTTGTTCAAGAGGCGAGAAAAAAAATTGTAAAAGAAGCGAGTGTTGAAATATTAACAAAGATTGCTCAGGCGGCACTTCAAAATATAGACGAACGACATATTCTTTTGTTTTCGAATAA
>JABIPD010000048.1 GCA_018698735.1 Candidatus Jacksonbacteria bacterium
TGTTAGCACAAGTTTTGACCCAAAAATTGTTTCTATCTTTGTGGTCTGCTGATCAAGTTGTTCTTTTGTATCTGCATAAATAGTTACATACAACGCGAACTGGAAAAATTTTTCTATCCCTTGAGTAAGATCATCTCGTAATTTTTCTAAATCTTGAAGTGCCGATTCTCTTAAAGGATCACGCGGTGCTCCTTTTTCGGCATCTGCAACTAACTGAGCCTGAATGTTTCCTACTTTATTCCGCATCTGTTTTAAAACAATTTCGGTGGCAACAGGATAGAAAAACATCGAAATATCTATTGCGCCATTAAAATTAATAATTGGAGAAAACCATCCAACACTTATGTATCTTGGATAACCAATAACAAACAGTGTTCGTGCCCAGCGACTGCCTATTCGTAAAGCATCTGGTGAAACCTCCATCCCTGCAGGCGAAACCAAATCTCGAATCGCGACAGTTCCTTCGCTGTACACTTTCTCTGCTGCTAACATTTCTTTTGCATTCTCTTTTTTTTGCTCTTCCTTACTTTTCATTTCTTGATCCGAAGGCACCTCAGGATTTTTCTGAGGTTTATTGCGAGCTTGCTGAATTTTGTCGGAGGTAAAGGCGACCATACCAAGAAATTTCTAATTGCACTAATTAATCTAATTACTAATCAATTCACAATCTCTAAATAAACAATTTTTAAAGTTTCTTGTAAATTGAATTAAATATAAGGTTAAGCTCCTTTGCTTCTTGCCATAATATTCGAATCTCACTTTTTTTATCTGGAAATACAGTAGCAAACATACGAAGAAAATGCTTTGTTTCTCTTGCTTCTTTCTTACAAATGCCGATTTTATGCTTAAAATCTTTTTTACTTTCAGCATCATCAGCTTCACAGTAGTTAGCACCAACACTTGTAGCAGCCTTTATAAGTTGCGTTATCAGTGGTCGAGTAATCTCATTTCTTTCTATTCTCTTCATAAATAATATCACATTCTCACCAAATACGGCGGTTCTTTCTTCTAAATCAAACTCTTTTGGTTCTTGTGTCATTGGTTATTTTTTAGGTCAATTACAAATTAGATTAATTAGAAATTTCACAGCTAGTGTTCTACTTGCATTTTGTCTACTTCTACAATTTTTTGCGCATCTGCTATCTCTTGATTATAGGTCTTATAAAATAATTCTATAATCCCTTGCGTATCGAGCGGCAACACCGTTAGCCCAAGTCCACTTAAACCAGAAACCACATAATCAGATCTTTTTTGAAGTGAATCTTTAAAACTTAAAAACTTCTTCTGAGATACTTTTATCACTTTGCTTGGTGTAAAAATTTCTCCCATGCGAGCAAAAAAACCTTTTTGTTTGTCTGCACCTGGTGCATACGAAACTACAATAAAAAATTTCTTACCCATAATATCTCCCAAGCTAATCAACTCTTTTATAAAATTCATGTATTCAATCGTTTGAGCTCGTAAAAGATCGTTTGAGTGAGTATTAATATGCTTCTCCAGCCTTTCTAGATAACCATCTATATTCAACGGTCTGGATTGAATAACAAGTTGCAAGGGAAAATTAATTGAATTTAAGAAACCTACATACTGACTAATAATAGCATCTTGCTCTTCTTCAGATTTCAATGCGAAATTAATAGACGAGGTCATTAAAACCGCCCGAAGTGTTCCATCTTTCATAACAATTACATCGTCTCTAATTTCAGCAATATCTAAATATTGCTGTGTCGATGCTTTTGGTTTATTTCCTTGAAGTTTCTTAGATTTCATACATGTGAGTGCCGTTGTCCCCTCCTTTTGCATGAAGGAGGGGGAAGGGGTGGTTGGTTTTAAAAATTATTGACTATTCTATCACTCATTTTTCATCCAATTCCCTTGTTCTTTAGTATTGATATCTTTCCTGTTTTTTGATTCTATTATTGGCTGCTGCACAATTTTAGATAAATCTGTCGTATACCTTCCTCCTGTATCTGCAAGCAATGATAATTCAGCAAGTCGAGACTTCCCTACTACTGGCTTTCGCACAACGGTTGGAGCAGCACTCTGCATTCTTTCTTTTTTGTCTTTTTTCTTGTCTTTAGAAACTGCAACCAAATGCGTAAGCTCTTTATTCCAAATACGACGTCTAGGGCGCTTAATTGTTTGAAGCACGCCAACAAGAAAAACATGAAACGGATGGCTGTTCACTTTTACAAACCCAAATAACCCAACAATTCCTATTATAAAAATTGCACAAACAATAAACACCGGAATAATAAATATTTTATAAAACAAGAAAAGAAACAACCCACCAACAATCTTTAA
>JABIPD010000080.1 GCA_018698735.1 Candidatus Jacksonbacteria bacterium
ACATATTAAAACTTAAAAATTTAATAAATGTGCTATAATAACAGAATAGTTAAGGTAAAAACATGGATAATACACAAATACAAGAAATAAAAGATGTAATAAAAAAAGGCCAGACAGCAAAGGCTCATTTGCTATGGCAAGAGCTTCGATCTGTTGGAGATGAGGCATTAAAAATTTGGATTACACCACTTAAAATAGTTGCGCTACCGCTTTTGGTCGAAGGAGAAATAGTGGAGCTTTTTAAAGAAGATTTAAATGCTGTTGCAAAGGCGCATTCAATTTTGGTCGCAGAAAAATTTAGAAGAAGGCTTAATCTGGTTTCAGACGAACAACAAGATGCATTTTTATCTATAATCGAACAATCGGCACACAAAAATAATTTAAATGTTGTAAAAGAGGCTCTCAATTTACCTATCGAAAGAGAAGAAGTGCCAATAAAATCGACTGCCCCCGAAAGACCGCAGGCTGTGCCATTGCAGCAAGTTCAGTTCGATGGAGCTGCTCCATCGCCAGAATCAGGTGTGCCAGGGCAAAGAACAGTGCTTGCAACCCAGCAATCGGGAACGCCAACAGACCATTTCGACGACCATGATGCCAAAGAAATAGATTGGCACAAGCAAGCTGTTCCTACAGCCGGTCCTTCTTTAGATTACGAAAAAATTACCACAGCTTTAATACAAAAATATTCGTTGCAGCTTGCAGATCAATTTGTAGAAAAAAGATTCATCTCTATTGTGTCGGCGTATATTAAAGGCTTAAGAAATACTATTCAAACAAAAGAAATGTTGTCACGGAGCCATAAAATAGGTGGCGCAGAAATCCCAGAAGACACTGCATTAAAAATTATAACAGAACTCGAAACCCATTATCCGGCGGTACAGCAAGCAGCACCAATCTTAAATTCAAAACCGCTGGTAACCCCGCATGCCGAAGCATTGCCCACTCCACCACAAGCGCAGCAACCTCAGGCGTCAGCAAAATTGAGTACTGCTCAAGCTCGTCCTCAAGCAGAGAAATTAAATTTAGAGCACATGAGTGGAGTGGCAGCACCAAAAGATGGTCGACCATCGGCAATAAAAAAACTCCCGGTTCGTAGAACGGTTAATACCAAAAAACCGCGGATGCAGGATGTAGCACCCTCTCAAAAGAAAGCGATGTCGACATCGGAACAGCTTGGTACCATAGATCTCGACGACGTACGCATGAGCCCGAACGGGATTCAAGATATTTTAACTCGTGTTAAACATGAAATAGAAGTGGTTGCAAAGCAGTCGTTTGCAAAGAAGAGCGAGGCAATTAAACAGTGGCATCAATCGCCATTGTATAAAGATTACGTCACGATAGGAGGCAAAAGCGTTCAAGAAGGAAAGCATATAGACCAAGTTATTGCAGAAAATAATGACGGCCTCTCCATGGAGGAATTCGATGCGATCGCAGATTTTAACTCCCTCTTGAGTGCATAACATAATAAGCACGAAATTTTAATTTCGAAATTAGAAACAAATTAAAATGTTAGAAATTCAAAATTTTGAAAAAATATGCAGAAAGAAGCAAGTAACGGGTCATTAAGGAAAAAAAGAATAGTATTTTACGAACTATTTCGTATTTCTAATTTTTTATTTCGAGTTTAAATACGCATTATGCCGCAACAATATGTTGTTCCACAGTTTATAGATGTAGAAGATAAAATTATCGGCCCTATTACGGTTCGACAATTTGTTTTAAAGATTGTTGGTGGGTTGTTTCTTTTCTTGTTTTATAAAATATTTATTATTCCGGTATTTATTGTTTGTGCAATTTTTATAATAGGAATTGTTGGTTTATTTGGGTTTGCAAAAGTGAACAGCCATCCGTTTCATGTGTTTCTTGTTGGCGTGCTTCAAACACTTAGGCGCCCGAAACGCCGTATTTGGAACAAAGAGCTTACGCATTTGGTTTCGGTTTCTAAAGACAAGAAAAAAGACAAAAAAGAAAAATTACAAAGTGCCGCTCCAACTGTTGTACGAAAGCCAGTAGTGGGGAAATCTCGGCTTGCCGAATTATCGCTGCTTGCAGATACAGGAGGAAGATATACAACAGATTTATCTGAAATTGTGCAACAACCTACGATTAATTCAGAAAAGAAAGGCAACAATAAATCTGAAAAAAAGAATAATTGGGAAGTATGAAATCTAAGAAACTTCAAGGGAATAAACCAAAGGCATCGACACAGCAATATTTAGATATTGCTGAAATTAGAGACGATGTAATTGTTATGAA
>JABIPD010000068.1 GCA_018698735.1 Candidatus Jacksonbacteria bacterium
AAAAGAAATTAATACCCATGGTGGAAAGGTGAAAAAGGCACGAGGGATTCCAGATGCTCAAATTAAAAAAGCCGTATCTCTTGGAATTAGCAAAGTAAATACAGACACAGATGTCCGACTCGCATTTACTGCTGCTGTAAGAAAGGAATTATCAACGAACGCGGAGTTATATGATCCTCGAAAAATACTTGGTCCGGCACGAGAAAGGATGAAAAAAGAAATTATCCGCAAAATTAGAATTTTAGGATCAAACGGTAAAGCCTAGGAGTTTTGTTTCGGTGAAATGTTAACAGAATGTGGATGTCTTGGTTGAAAGAAGGCGTTTGGTTTGATATAGTTGCAATAGATGGTCGTTAATAAGGCTTCTTGCGTGGGTTATTCAACGTTCGTAGCGAGCCTCTCATCTTAGTATGACATTTGATACCGGAACTCCAATGCCACCAGCACCAGGCGGAGACGCACCTATGCCACCAGCGCCAGCTCCAGGTGGAGCACCAGTTCCTCCTCCTCCCGTACCAGGTGGAGACACTGCTATACCACCGGCACCTGGTGTCTAATTAGAACATTTCTAAAAACAGCCTCGAAAAGAGGCTGTTTTTGATTGTAGAAGAAATTGTGGTGGTGCACATAGGGTATTGCCTCTATAATAATTATATGAATATTATTTTGCCTTCAGTATCAGCGATCGCATTTTCTATTGGTCCATATTCTATTCATTGGTATGGAATTTTTGCAGCCATTGCGATCGCATTTTCGTATTGGGGATGGAGAAGAAGCTACAAAATAAAAGGTTATAATCCAGAACATAGCGACATCTTAATATTTTGGATTGTTATAGCAGGTGTTATTGGTGCTCGCTTCTATTATATTTTGATAGATTTTTCATACTATCTTTCTAGTCCTTTAGAGGTTTTTTCTATTTGGAATGGCGGTCTGGCTATTCATGGTGCTCTTATCGGAGGTGCTATCGCGCTTTTTATAGGTGCGAGAAAACTAAAAATTTCAGTTTTGCCTTTGGTGAACACGTTAGTTCCTTGGCTCGCTTTGGGGCAGGCTATTGGTAGGTGGGGGAATTACGTTAATCAAGAATTGTACGGCAAACCTACCACCGGGCCGTTATCTGTTTTTATACACCCAGATTATAGAATAACAGGATTTGAACAATTTTCTTATTTTCAGCCAGTATTTTTATATGAGTTCGTGGGCTTGGTTGCTATTTGGCTAGCTTTGTTTCTTGTTTTAAGAAAAAAATCACATTGGCTAACAACCATTTTCCCATTGATATGGTATTTTATCCTTACTGGATTATTAAGAGCAGGCATGGAATTACTACGGATAGATCCTATGCCAATGGTATTTGGGGTAAGAATATCGTTGTTTATAAGTCTTGGTATTTCAATGTTGGCAGCCATTGTGGGAATTTATGTTCACAGAAAAACTGTGCTACACTCTAAATAAGGCCATCAATCTCAAAATATGAAACAAAAAAAGAAGATTCTTATCGTAGATGACGATACTCAGTTTGCAGGCTATATTGCTTTACTTCTTTCGAATTCAGGGTTTATTCCTCGCGAATCGTATGGATGGTCTCATATGAGAGAGGTCATAAAAGAAGAACCTATAGACGCTATTATTTTGGATATGATTTTGCCAGATAAACATGGTTTAACGGTTTTGAGTGAGCTAAAAGAATGGGAGCGCTCTAAGCATATTCCTATAGTGGTGCTTTCTAGTATGGATAATTACTCATATAAACAGGAAGCCGAGTCGCATGGTGCTGTTGAATATTTGGTAAAAGGAAACTGCTCTCCAGATGAGGTTGTCGCTGTTGTTACCAAAGCTCTTCTCCCTATTTAATATTTATTTTCCCCTTATTTTTTGTCAAAAAAGCTCTTTTTTAAGGAAAGAGTTTTTTTGACACAAGAAATGGTCGTGATATACTCAATTCATACTAAATTACTCTGATATGCTGTTTTCTACGAAGGCCCATTATGCGGTTGTTTTGCTTTCTGCGCTCGCAAAAGCAGACAAATCATTGTCGTTACGATTGGTTGCAAAGGAGCATGGTTTACCGTATGAATATTTAGAAAAAATAGCCCAGGAGCTTAAAAAGGGTGGATTTGTTGTATCATCAAGAGGTGCTTCGGGTGGGTATAGTCTTGCTAAAAAAGCACAACATATTAAAATTTCCGATGTGGTAAAAGAGGTAGAGCATGTAAAATCGAATATTCGAAATTGCACAAAACAAAATGTTTGCGATTGTAGAAAAGCGTCGTGCGATAAAAAGGTTGCATGGAATAAGGTAGAAAAAAATGTTTGGGAGTCACTGAGTAAGGTGGTGCTGAAAGATTTAATATGACGTATTTAGATAACGCAGCTACAACGAAAATAGATGAAAGAGTCCTTAAAGCCATGCTTCCGTATTTAGGCGAGAGTTTTGGAAATGCCTCTTCTTTTCATAAAGTTGGTAGAACAGCTCGGACAGCAATAGATAAAGCTCGTGCACGAATTGCATTGCTGTTGCATTGTAAACCTCGAGAAATTATTTTTACAAGTGGTGCAACAGAGGCAAATAATTTGTTTGTATTTGGAGCTGCTAAGCTCGCTCCAGAGAAAAAGCATATTGTTATTTCTTCAGTAGAGCATCATTCGATATTAGAGCCTGTAGAAGAGTTAGAGAATAACGGCTACACGGTAGATGTTATACCAGTAAATAAACTTGGGCATATAGATGTAGAGGCCGTAGTAGATGCTGTTCAGGTAGACACTGCCTTTGTTTCTATTATGATGGTAAACAACGAAATGGGAGCTGTTCAACCTATAGAGCAAATAGCCAAACGTATTAAAAAGCAAAACCCAGACACGCTTGTGCATACCGATGCCGTACAGGCATATGGGTATATGGATTGTTCGGTAGATTATTTAGGAGTAGATGCTTTAACTATAAGCTCGCATAAAGTACATGGCCCTAAAGGCGTTGGGGCTTTATATCTTAAAGATACGGTTGCTTTGCCTCCGTTGGTTCGCGGAGGCGCACAAGAGCGATCTCTACGTGCTGGAACAGAGAATGTAGCAGGTATTGTTGGTTTTGGAGTAGCAAGTATTATTATTAGAAAAGACGGTTCTGGCTATTCGCAAACAGTGGACGATTTACGTATTCAACTAAAGCATGGAATAGAGAAGAAGTTAAAAGAACTCGTAAAGATTATAACCCCGGAAGATGCTGCTCCTCATATTTTAGGAATACTCATTCCAGGAATAGATAGAGATGCTTTGCTTGTAAAGCTCGATGAATTAGATATAGCAGCATCTGGTGGCTCGGCATGCACCACAGGAGCTTTAGAGCCTTCTCATGTTATAGAAGCGCTTGGGTATAGCGAAGAAGAATCTAACAGTTTTATTCGGTTTTCTCTTTCTAAGCACACCACAGATAAAGACATTAAAAAAACCGTAAAAGCATTACGGAAATGTCTGGAAGGGATGAAAAAAAAGAAGGGTTGACTATACGTTGCTGTTGGGCAGCAGTCAACCCGCGAACGCTCGACAGAACCGTACCGTAACGGCCCATGTCTTGGTTAAATTCATAATAGCACGAAGATATATGCAGTCAATATTAAGAAAAAAGAACATGCGAGCGTTTTCGGCCACCAAGGTTGTTGGCTCCTACTTACTCACATGAACATTAGATAAAGAGTGCGGCATTAGCACGTTGATTAAAATATTGTTGTATTAAGAGGGAAAGTCAAGAAAGCTGTTTCTATGAATTCAATGCTAGAAATAAAAAAGTTAAATGTAAAAATAGATACTACAAAAATA
>JABIPD010000070.1 GCA_018698735.1 Candidatus Jacksonbacteria bacterium
AAAAGCATTCTATTGCAGTAAGCAACGTTCCCACCTATGGAGAAAACACCGTAGCAGAACATACCTTCGCGCTTATTCTTTCTTTATCTCGAAAAATATTCCAGTCATACGAGCGCACAGAAAAATTCACTTTTGATACCGACGGATTACGCGGCTTTGATTTAAAAGATAAAACACTCGGCATTATTGGCTGTGGGAATATAGGAAAACATGTTGCCCGCATGGCGCAAGGCTTTGAAATGAATGTTGTAATCGCCGATCCTTATATAAAAAACACTGCTGTAAAAAAACTTCATGCAAAAACGGTCCCTCTATCTAAACTTCTTGCTACCTCAGATATTATTACGCTGCATGCTCCGTATTCCCCCAAAACGCACCATTTGTTAAACAAGAAAAATATTAAAACAATAAAAAAAGGAGCTTTTCTTATTAATACCTCTCGCGGCGGGCTAGTAGATACCAGCGCACTTGTTTGGGCATTAAACAAAAAAATCCTCGCAGGTGCAGGACTCGATGTTTTAGAAGAAGAATGTGTAGTAAAAGAAGAATCTCAAATACTTTCAAAAAATTGGCCCAAGGAATGCAACCTTCAGACAGTGTTAGAAAACCACATGCTTGTAAAAAGAGACGATGTTATTATTACTCCTCATAATGCCTTCAACAGCACAGAGGCATTAGAGCGTATATTGCACACCACAATAGAAAACATTCAGGCTTTCTTAAAAGGCCGCCCCCAGAATCGGGTATAACCATACCACCCTACACCACCAAGCAATGCAACTCCTAAAATAATATCTATCGCTACAATATACCAGCTCCAATTTTTTTGTGATGATGCTTCTTCCGCCTGAATAACCAACGGGATTTTAAGCCCGGTACCGCCTTTAAACGATTGGGCCGAAAGCGAGCGAGCAACCACTGAAATATCGGTAGAAAACACCCCTGCCTCCTGAGGAAGAACAACGACCTGAACGGTCTTTTTTTGATTACTCTCTAATAAAAAATTTCTAGGTTCAACACGGACAATTTCTTGGAAATCTTCTATAAACACATCGAATATTGCTGCTTCTTGGGATGGGTTTTTAAGGGTTAAGGCTTTATATTCAGGTTGATGAACAGTACTTGTAACGAGTACCTTGGAAGGAATAGCAGAAATACCAAGAGCCGACACCGACAAAGGCATAAAAACAAATACCGCACCTGCAAACAAGAATACTATCTTCATAGAAATATCAATCCTTACAAAGCCAGCGCTGTTTGTCAACGAGATCGCCCCCAAATAGTGATAGTACCTTGATGAGCACCTGATTGATTATATCCTCCGGGGACAGAGAGCATAACATCTACATTTTTATCTTCTTGTATTTCTAGTGTATCGGTAAAATCCGCCCAATAGACATTATTTATATCAATATTTTGAGTAAATAAAGAATCTCCACTCACTTCTGATCCAATCGTAAGTGCAACTTCTCCATTATTTTCTACTACCATAGGAGCATTCGCACTTTGCCCTGGCTGAAGTGTTCCAAAATTCACAGCCGAACTCTTCACGTTAATACTCGCCTCTTGCCTATCTGTGGTATTGGCATTACCGCCTGGAGGGTTTTGCTGAGGAGGAGTATCTATCTGAGTTGATACTGGAATACGAATACTGGCACTTAATGGAATAGTCACGCTCGATTCAGAAACAGTTCCGTCTAATACAAATTCTGGTGCCGAAGCATCAACGCTTCCATAAAACCAAATAATTTTGTCTCCAGAAGAAACAGCCTGAACTTCTGCACTTACCAATGGCTTTGTTCCATTAAGAGCATACATCCACCCAGATGTTCCAGCTGGCTCATGTCCCCCTATTGCTCGAACATATCGCCCTAAAGAATCATCTACAATATCTATAGAAAGAGTGCAGGCAGCAGCTGCTTTTTCGGCGACTTCTAATGCCGTAGCAGCAGATACCTCTCCCCGACACAAAGAAAACCGAGAACTTACAATATTATATGCAACCAATTGAGATTGAGCAGTAGAGGACGAAGAAGCAGACGGCGCTTGTGTTATTACAGGCGGAATAGTTGGCGAAATTGTTTGTACTGGAATTTGTTTTCCACTTAAAGCAATAAGCCTAAATGCTGCAGATTGAACTCCATCAACAGATTCTAAATACGCTTCTAATGTTGAGCCACCATTGCTCCAACTCATTCCTCCTGCAAATGCCGCTACCCAGCTTGCAGAATAAGGATTTGAAGTTGTTTGTCCATACGCAGGAAACCCGCCATCAGTGTTTTGTTTATTTTTTAAAAACAATTCTGCCAATTGAGTACTTTGACCTGCCGCACGAAGGAAAGCAACTGCAGCAGCTGTTATATCTACGTCATCGGAATCTCCTAGCCTAAACCCGAAGCTTCCATTCTGGTTTTGATTATTTTTAACCGTGAATACTGCAGCCTGAACAGCAGAGCTCGAAACTGATTCACCAGCAGAAAGAAGCGCAAGCCCTCCAAAAATATCGTCGTTCACTAAATTCGGATCTCCCATTTGATTATTGTGAACTTTTTGCTTAAGAGCAGCTATTAAATCGACATCACAGGTGCGTGGGTCTATTCCAGCTGCAGTTAACCCAAGGATTGGACCAGCAAGATCGATAGCCGTTGAATTATTACTTACTTGATTACAAAGATTACTCGCATTCGAAGGTATGTCGCCAATAGCAGCACGAGCAGCGATATTCCAATGCGAAAACTTAGAAACAGCCTTTCTTAATGCTTGCTCATCGGCTGCACTCCCAAAGCTCCAATGATTCAAAAATACCCCACCAGAAATAACAAGAACAAATACTAATAACAATAATTTTTTCATAGAGATTGCGGCAAGGAGACACACGGATGCGCCTCCCTACCGTTATGGTTATGGCAGTTCCTGCCACCCAAAGATTGATGGTTCAGTAATCTGCGGCTGATACGGAATGAATTCAAAGCTAGCAACCCACACTACCTCCGACTCTTGAGACAAGAAATCACTCGAATCGAAGGGCCAAGCTGGCTCATCTTCCCAGCCAAGACTCCCTTGCCAGATTTCGAACTCGTCCTCCGAAGAGGCTTTTACATACGCCAGAAGAAACTGCTCGTCATCTGACTCAAACGAAACGGCTCCTTTGAACTCAACGAGCATCTTCCCTTTCGATGTATCATTGTACAATGGCTCGACGCCATGAAGGGACAGATCTTGGAGTAAGCTAGCGAGGGTGGAGTTATCCAGCCACGTTTTGTGGTAAACCAACGGAAGCATCCCGTTGTCGAGTTCCTCTCCCTTCCAAACGCTATGGATAACGAGCGAGGAAGTGGATGAGTGATCGATGTCTACGCTTCCAGACTTGATCGCTGCCCATGTAGTCGTAGAAGCGACTGCATATGGTGCCAGAAGCGCGAATGCAACGAACAGGGCAAGCTTACGACGTAGATTCATGTTGAATCCTTCCATCAAAAAAACCCTCTTAAGATGAGGGCCCAAGTGCGAAAGACCACAAGCGAGACGATATTTCGTTCTCTTGTGAGAAGAAATCATCTCCCTTAATATTTTTCGCAATTTTCACATCACCTTGTACTCGCAAGGAAGCCACGGTTGGCTTGTAGAAAGAATTTTGGTGCTCGGACTATTACCGTTGCGGTACAGTGAGGGAATTTCACCCTATTCTTACATTCCACATGTAAGATACTTCCCCAAAATATTCTTCTTTTTTCTTAAAGAGCTCCTCTATCTTACCGTATCTCCTATTTTTATCAATACACACATTATCCACACGTTATGACAGCTCGTATGTTTACTGGTATACTTAGTAAGAAATTCGAATCCTCAACATTTTAAATCCTGTCTATTTGGTATTGAGATTTGTTTCAAATTTCGGATTTTAAATTTTAAATTTCGTTTAAAATATGACCATTCATGAGCTCCTTAAAGCCGCGGTAGACCAAAAGGCATCAGACCTTCATCTTATGATTGGAAAAAATCCAATATTAAGAATAGATGGTAACCTTACAGAAACTCAATATGGCGTTGTAGACGATAAACTCGCTGCAGAGCTTATCTACAGCATGCTGAGTCCTCAGCAAAAAGAAAAATACGATACCGAACGAGAACTCGATTTTTCGTATGAATTACAAAATGTCGCACGCTTTCGGGTAAACATCCACTGGGCACAAAATGCTCCCGGACTTGTTGCTCGTGTTATCCCAGATACCATCCCCACAATGGAAGACATTATAATTCCAGATGCTGTGTTTAAAATGCTCGATGAAAAACAAGGGCTTATTTTAGTAACAGGACCAACAGGACAAGGAAAATCGACCACAATGGCGGCCATGCTTGAATATATTAATACGACCAAATCTTCTAATATTGTTACGTTAGAAGACCCTATTGAATTTGATTTCACCTCTAAAAAAAGTATTATTAAACAGCGAGAAATTGGTACAGACACCCTTACCTTCAGCGGAGCTTTAAAACGAATTTTACGCCAGGACCCAAATGTTATTATGGTTGGAGAAATGAGAGATTTAGAAACAATCGCAGCAACGATCATCTTAGCAGAAACAGGACATTTGGTTATTTCTACCCTTCATACGATTAATGCCGCTCAAACAATAGAACGTATTATAGATGTCTTCCCTCCTCATCAGCAAGCAGAGATTCGATTTCAGCTTGCAACGACATTAAATGGAATTATTTCTCAACGCCTACTCCCTAAAACTGGCGGTGGCAGAATCGCAGCTCGAGAGCTCCTTCTTAATACTTCAGCAACCGCTAACCTTATCCGCGAAAACAAACTGGCACAAATAAAAAGCGTTCTCCAGACTTCTCGAGACGCTGGAATGGTTACAATGGACCAAAGTTTAGAAGAGCTTCTTGCTAAAAATCTTATAGAAGAATCTGTTGCGCAAGCGTATATGTCTCCGTTTCAGGCAGAACAATCAGCTTCAGAGTAAATAGTATGGTTGATAAAAACATTTTCAGCGGTCTTCCTGCGTTTTCGTCTCTTTCAAACGAAAACATAGCATTACTTGCAGAAATAGCAGAAATAAAAACGATCCCAGCTCATGAAAATATTTTCACCCCAGGCGCTAAAAGAGACGCGCTTGGTTTTGTGCTACAAGGCGTTGTAGAAATTCTACATAAACACTCTCAAGAAGCAATTGGAACACTCGAGACTGGTGATGCTTTATCTGAAAGAGTTCTTATAGATGCAAACGATAAACACACAGAAACAGCAAAAGCTCTTACCGAAGTTTCGTTAGTGCTTTTTCCTATTCATCACCTTAAAAAAATACAAAAAGAAAACATTAACCTTTACGCTTCCCTCCAAACATTACTTATCGATGATTGTACCGACCGGTTGTATCATGCAAACAATAAATTACTTACCATCTATCGGATAACAACATTACTTAACCAAGACGCTGTTTCGTTTCCAGATATGGGACTAAATCTTCTCAAAATAATTCTCGATGTTATTCGTGCAGAGACGGGCATATTTACAACCTTTAATGCCTATACTAATCGCTTTCATATACAAGCCTCTGTAGGATCGCTGCATAAAGATAAAGACCAAACTATATCACCAGATTCCGACCCTTATATTGGAACACTTATTACCAGTCCACGGATTAAAGCGCTTTCTTCAATCGATTATTCATCTCGCAAAGCCGTTTGGTATATAAAAAAGAACGCACTTATTGCGCCTCTTCTATCAGAAAAAAAGATAACTGGAGCACTCGTGCTTTCCAATAAGCTGAGTACGCCTGAATTTACAAAAAATAATGCTATTTTACTTCACATTATTTCACAACTTGTAGGTGGGGCTGTTGCCGAAAAAATGAGACTGCAAGAACAGCAGGCCGAAAAAGAATTTAAACAGGTGTATATTAACTAAACACCCCCACGAAGGGCTTTTATACGCTCTTCTGTTGGAGGATGTGTCATCCAAAGTTTAGAAAACCAAGAAATCTCTTTACGAGGTTCTTTTTTGTATGGATCGGAAATCCACAAATGAGCTGTCGCATGAGTTGCACGAGGCATTTGGTGTTTATTCGAAGCTATTTTCTCGAGAGCCCTTGCAAGGCCTTCTGGATACCGGGTTAACAACACAGCAGAGGCATCTGCTAAAAATTCTCTTTTCCGAGAAATAGCTAAACGAATAATCACTGCAACAATCGGAGACAAAATGGCCAAAACAATCCCAACAATCAACATAACATTACCGCCACTCTCTCTTCGAGATTTTCCACCACCAAACCAGAGTGAACGTAAAAATATATCTGCAAAAATTGAGATAAATCCAACTAAAATAACAATCACTGTAGACAACAACATGTCTTTGTTTCCTATATGCGCAAGCTCATGGGCTAGAACACCTTCTAATTCCGGTTTCTCTAATTTTTCGAGTAAGCCTGTTGAGACTGCAATAATGGCGTGGTCCTCGTTTCTTCCAGTAGCAAAGGCATTTGGCTGTGGGCTGTTAATAACATACAGCCTCGGTGTTTTAAGGCCCGCTGTAATGCATAAATTTTCCAGCAAATTATATACCTCTGGAGCAACTTTTCTGTCGACTTCTTTTGCATGATACATTGCCAGTACAATTTTGTCTGAGGAATAATACGAAACTAAATTCATTCCAACACTAAACACTACTGCAATAATCAAAATACCTGGAGAGTTATAATAATACGAAAAAAACCATCCCAATCCCATAATAAATACGAAGAACCCGGCTACTAGCAACCAGGTTTTTCGGATATTACTATCTTTATGAGTGTATATCGATGCCATGCTATTGAATAAATTTAATGCTTGCCACAAGCGCATCAAATTTTTCGGCAATATTATATATAAGAGGAGTTCCCGCACGTGAAGCCCATTCTTCTGGACGTAATCTTTCTGCAGTTAAAACAAGTCCATTCAACTCTGGCTTTGAAGGCTTTATATAATAATAAATTTCTTGAATGTTATTTCTCCAAAGTACATCTTCTAAACTTCGAGTTACTATAATACCACTCTCAGTTGTGTAGGTATTACAAACTGCTGAAGATTTGTCGTCACAATAATGCTTAACAAAATCTTCACTATCAATATCACGTGATATATCGCCCCAATATCCTCCTCGAGCCGGAAGTTCTGAACCTCTCACGCTCGTTGCTAGAAAAAGATTCATTGAAAGATGTCCCTGCCCCTCTTCTAAATGAAAAAAAGACAACCCCTGAGTAGGAACCCTATCTGGTTTAATAGTACCCCAAGCCTTGGGGTAATCAAATTCGATACCAAGATCCTCATTTCTGTATGTTGCTACTTCTTCATCTCCAAAGGAGCCAGGCAGAACATCAAATGAATTTGAAATCCTATATCCTATTGCTGGGATAATATTTAAATGTATCCCTCCACTAAGCAAAACCACTCCTAAAAAAAATCCTATTATAAAACTAAATCGATGAATCTTCATAAAACTACTCTATTAATATATTGAATCTGTTAAAACGAAACTTTTGGTACTGCTTTCTCTGAATCATCCATATCGAAGAATTCTTCTTTTTTAAATTTGAACAATGACCCAATTACATTTGTTGGAAACGTTTCGAGCGCATTTTTTAGGTCTTTTACCGTATCGTTGTAGAATCGTCGAGATGCCTGCACTTTATTCTCTGTCTCTGCTAATTCCTTCTGTAATTCAATAAAATTAGTATTAGCCTTTAAGTCTGGATAGCTCTCTGCAACCGCAAACAGGCTCTTTAAGGCCCCTGTGAGCATGTTTTCGGCCTGAGCCTTCTGGTGGGGTTTTTCGGTGTTAATAGCGTTCGTACGAGCCTCTGTTACCTTAGTAAATACGCCTTCTTCATGTTTGGCATATCCTTTTACAGTAGCTATTACATTTGGGATAAGATCATGCCTTCTTTTAAGCTGAACTTCTATATCTGAATACGCTTCATGAACACGATTTCTGGTACGAACAAGCCCGTTGTACATTGCAATAATCAAGATAACAACAACTGCAACAGCACCAAGAATAATAAATAATGGATTCATAGAAATTACGTTAAAAATAAACAATTCTGTCAAGCTGAGTATACCACCGCCTCAAAATAATTCAACTAAAAAAGCCCTTCTTCTCATAAGGCTTTTTTCGTCATTCCAAGCTTGACTGGGGACCCAATAACGAGAAAAGAGCACCAAAGCCTGGATCCCCGATCGGGGTCGAGGATGACGAACAAAAGGAAGAGCAGGTTCCTCCATCACAAGGATTAAGCACGACCGGGATGACGGAGAAAAAAATAAAAGCCGTCAGCGTTGAGCTGGATGTCTTTATTCTCCTATTTTTTCTTTTACTTTATCGACAACATCTTCAATTTTCCAATCAGACTTTACCAAATACTCAGAAATATCTTTCTCTGC
>JABIPD010000056.1 GCA_018698735.1 Candidatus Jacksonbacteria bacterium
CGAGCAACTCATGAAGGACTCCAGTGTCGGTAACATCGAAGCCCTCGCTGGCATGAAGCTGCTGGATGGAGACCTCTTCCAACGGCTCAACGACCTGCTACCTCCGGTGGTGGTCGTAGAGCATGTCGATGAGGTCGACGCCGATGAGGTCGACGCTGATGAGGCCGACGCTGATGAGGTCGACGCCGATGAGGCCGACGCCGATGAGGCCGACGCCGATGAGGCCGACGCCGATGAGGCCGACGCCGATGAGGAATTCATCCTTGGCGCCATTTTCCCCAGGACAAATGACGCCGGCAACTTGTGCTTCGTGATCTCGGCCCTCCATGCCGAGACCAGCAAGCAATTCGGGCTTGTCATCTGGGGCAAAGGCGTGAGGGAAAACATCCCGGCGAGCCTCGCGATGATAGACCTTCGAAGCGCTGCGGGGCTCAACGCCTTCGACTCGTCCCCCATTAAGGGCTCACGGGTGTCTCGCGGGATACTCGAAGCTCTACACATCCAAATCGTCGACATCAGTGACGACGAAGAGACCGGATCCGAAGTCTAGGTAGAAGCGGAAAAACCCGCCGACACCCCAACAGAAAGAAAAGCGTAGTAGTATAACCTAGCGGTTAGACTTACTGCGCTTTTTCACTTCCACAAAAAAACACGGCATTTGCCGCGTCTTTTTTATTTACCCACATTAACACATACAAAACTCTCCCTAGCCCTCTTCCTTCGCTAATCTCTCAGGACATGCTTCTGCAAAGAGAGGGAATATACACCCTCCTCCACTTCCGCCCCCAGCCTCAGAGGGGGAAAAATCAAGCTGCTTGTTCTTCTTCTTTTACTTTCTTCCAAATATCTTTTGAAATCTTCTCCATTATTTTCCCATTCTCTTTTAAAAATCTTTTAGCATTTTCTCGGCCTACACCCAATTTTTCTTCACCATAGCTATAGGTATTACCAGATTTAGTTAATGCACCTAATTCAACTCCAGTATCAAGCAAATCTCCAGATCTTGAAATACCTTCGTTATACATAATATCAAACTCGGTCGTTCTAAATGGAGCGGCTACTTTATTCTTCACTATTTTTGCTTTCACACGGTTACCAATAATCTTATCACCCTGTTTAATCTGTGCAGATCTTCGCACCTCTATTCTAACTGAGGAATAAAATTTTAAAGCATTACCACCAGAGGTTGTTTCTGGATTCCCAAAAAACACGCCAATTTTATGTCGAATCTGGTTAATAAAAATAACATTCGTTCGGGATTTAGAAACAATCCCTGCAAGTTTCCGCAACGCCTGACTCATTAACCTTGCCTGAAGTCCCATATGGGAATCTCCCATCTCGCCTTCTATCTCTGCTTTAGGAACTAATGCTGCGACTGAGTCTACTACCACAACATCTATCCCATTCGAACGCACCAAATTCTCTACAATCTCTAAGGCCTGCTCTCCGGTGTCTGGTTGCGAAATTAATAACTCGTCTACATTCACTCCTATCTTGCGGGCATAATCTGGGTCTAATGCATGTTCGGCGTCTACAAACGCACAAATTCCACCCATCTTCTGTGATTCTGCAACAATATGCTGAGCTAAGGTTGTTTTACCAGATGCCTCTGGTCCAAAAATCTCTACAATTCTTCCTGTCGGAACACCTCCTACCCCAAGCGCTAAATCTAAAGAAATACAACCAGTAGGAATTACGGTTACATTCATGGCTTTTGCTTCCCCAAATTTCATTATAGAGCCATCTCCAAACCGCTCTTTAATCTGAGAAATAGCAGCCGCAGCTGCTTTTGCTCTTTCAGGTTCTTTCCCTGCCTCTTTCTTCTGTTCACTTGATTCTTGCTTTTCTTTTTTTGGTTCCTTCTCTTTTGCCATAGATATATATATGTAATAAAGACATTTAAGAGTATCAAAATTTACCAGCTCTTTCAACCTACTGGTCATCCACACGATCAATTAACGGTTTTTCTATTTCTTCTACCAGTACATGCCGCAACTCCACATGCACACGACTAAACTTTTTTGCTGCCTCAATCCGAATAAGATTCAACCCCTCCTGTAGATTTATCAATTTTTCAAATACACCATCTTCTGCCACATGAATGGATTCGGAATTAATTAATACAAAAGCATTTGGCTCGGTTGTACCCTGAACTGTAACAAAACGCTCCTGGGTTATTAATTCATTTACTGGGGATGTTACCGAAAGCGCTGGCGGCGTTATAATCGCATAGAGTTGATAAACCACATACCCCAAAACTGCGGCAACAATAACAACAGAAATCGAAATTCGAATAGTACGAGGATGGGTTATAAAAAACAACCATTTCTTCCACCAAGGCATGTCTGGTAATTTTTTCATTCGAGATTTCATGGTGCCTTCCCACACAACTCTTTCGTTTTCATATCTTTCGATAATATCTACTGTCGAGAGCCCAAGCTCTTTGCTATACACCCTTAAAAAACTTTTTATATATACCTCGCCAGGAATTTTATCGTATTCGGCAGATTCAAGTGCCCGTAAATAAAAAGAACGTATATTGGTACGCTCTGCCATTTCATCTAATGCATACCCCATCCCCTCTCTCACATTCTTCAAACTCTCGCCTATTGTTTTCTGGGTAACTATTTTTTTCTGAACAAAAGCAGCCATATCATTCTTTCTTCTTAACGATGGCGTACGCCAATACCACTAATACTGCTGGTTGTCCTCCTTTTCTTCTGGTTCTTCGTATTCAGAAGCATTAAAATTCTTATCCTGATCTTGAACATCATACCCCTCGGTTGCATTTTTTTCAACTAAAACCTCCCTTGGTTTAGAACCCTCAGAAGGCCCAACAACGCCATTCTCTTCTAACATATCTAATAACCGAGCTGCTCTAGCGTATCCAACACGAAGCCTTCGTTGTAAAAATGAAGCCGATGCTTTTCCGCTCTCCACAATAAGATCGTGAGCTTCCTCGTATAAATCATCGTCGTGGTCGCCATTCCCAGAAACAACACCGCCAGCACTTACGGTTCCTTGTTTTTCTGTAACAGCATCAAGGTAATCTGGCTCTGCTTTTTGTTTTAGGAAATCAACTACACGCTTTACCTCTTCTTCTGAAAGAAAAGCTCCTTGCGCACGCCGAGGCTTGGAAAGTTCAGAAGAAATATACAGCATATCTCCACGACCAAGTAATTTTTCGGCACCAGAAGAATCGATAATAGTTCTAGAATCTACTGCAGAGGCAACAGAAAATGCCACACGTGTTGTAATATTGGCTTTAATTAAACCAGTAATAACATTTACCGATGGCCGCTGGGTTGCCAGCATAAGATGAATCCCAACCGCGCGCGCCATTTGTGCAAGCCGAATAATCATTGCCTCTACTTCGCGGGCAGCAACCGACATAATATCTGCCAACTCATCTATAACAAACACAATATACGGGAGTCTATCTTCGGCAGATGCAGATTGGTTATAGCTTTCAATATTCCGCTTACCAGCCTCTGCGAGTTTTTCGTATCTTAGTTCCATTTCCGAAACCGACCATTTAAGAGCATTAATCGTTTTTTGAACATCGGTAATAACGGGTGTTAACAAATGAGGGATACCATTATACATCGAAAGTTCTACACGCTTCGGATCAACCAAAATAAATCGTAAATCGCTTGGAGAATTCTGATACAGCATGCTTACCAAACACGTATTAATACATACCGATTTTCCTGAACCAGTTGCACCAGCAATCAACAAATGCGGCATTTTTGCAAAATTCGCAGTAAAAGAATTCCCCGCTACATCTTGCCCGAATGCCAATGTTAATGGCGAACGACGTTTCCTAAAGGTGGTGCTTTCTAAAATATTCCTTAAAGGAACAACTGCCGTTGTTTTATTTGGCATTTCTATTCCTACGAGCGCTTTCCCTGGAATAGGTGCTTCTATACGAATAGAAAGAGCTTTTAATGCCAAGGCTAGATCGTTCGATAATGCAGTAATTTGAGTCAATTTAACGCCCTCTGCGGGCTTTAAGGTGTATTGAGTGACCGTTGGGCCGATATTAACATCTCCCATCTCTACGTCGATTCCAAAGGTTTCGAGTGTTTTTTTAATCTGCTCTGAATTTTGTTTAATATTTCCAGATTGTGGCTGGATTGCAGATTTGTCTAATAAATCTATCGGGATATCTATTTTGGGGAGCTTTACCTTTGGAGCTGCTTCTTTTTCTGTATTCGAAACAACCGCCTCTGCAATCTGTCGTACTCTCCTAGCAGGAGCTGGGGCTTCTTTTTCGTCTTCATCGAACTCTTCTTCTGAGTCAGATTCTACTGATTCTTCTTTTTTAAACTGCTCACGCCACCAACCTGTTATAAACGACCAAATCTTCCATGGCCGAAGCAGCAGCGATAACGGAGTATTAAACAACAAAATAAAGCCAACCAACACAATAGCAGCTAAAATAATGGTGCTTGCGACTGTTCCCGTAAATTGCCTTAGCGGGAAAGTAATCGCAAACCCTAAATATCCACCGCCGACCCCTAAAGAAATAGCAGGCCAAGCTTCTTCAAGAGGAATAAACAAATGGAACAGCCCAACAATTCCTACAAGCACACACCCTAACCCCCAAATATGATACAACCTGCGATGCATTTGCTTTGCAATAATAACTAAATAAACTACCAACAAAAGTAGTACCGGAAACAGCCAAGCCCCCCATCCTAGGGATGTAATAAGCCCTTCTTTTAAGATATTTCCAACCG
>JABIPD010000061.1 GCA_018698735.1 Candidatus Jacksonbacteria bacterium
GCTGGATTTGATACAATACACCTGTTATTTAATATTGCATGTATGATTTCAAATATTCTTTGGGGGTTAGTGGTTGGTGGCGTTGGATTTTTATTATCATGGAAAACCGAATGGTTTGTATATAATTTTGGTAGAATGGCGTGGGCAGAAAAATACCTTGGATCTGATGGCGGAACCCGCCTTGCAACCAAATTTATCGGCTTTCTTGCTATCGCAGCAGGATTAATGCTTATTACAGGCTTATTCGATAATTTCATGAACTGGTTCGCCGGAATTATTGTTCCGGGTTCAAATCGTTGACAAAATCGCAAAAATAGCTCAAAATGCTTCTGTGCTTCATAAAAGCATGAAACGATTATGGGCCTGTAGCTCAGTTGGCTAGAGCATCTGCTTTGCAAGCAGAGGGTCAGGAGTTCGAGTCTCCTCAGGTCCATAATCGTTTCATGCTTTTTCTATTTCTTCGAAATTTAACTATTACTAACAGTTTCCGCCACAGGCGGATCATATTGAATTATTTTTATATTTTTCATTAAAAACATATAACCCTCCCCAGCCCTCCCTTGAGGCAAGAGAGGGAGCATCCCCCCTCTTTGCATAAGCATGTCCTGAGTGATTAGCGAAGGAAGGGGGTTAGGGGGAGTTTATTCAATCGTTTTTTATATCTATGACTCAAGAATTTAGATGTGTTCTTACACCAGCAGAAGCTACAGAGCTAAACAAAAACATTTCTGCTATTGAATCTGCTACTTTTATTACAGACACCTACGACGGCGAAAAAAGAACAAGAGCAATAGCTGGCGAACCAATAAAAGAAAAGCCATACAAAACACCTGTTACAGGCTCTGTTTCTCGATATTCTTTTAATACTCACTATAAAAACATCCCCTGTTGGTTAGAAATAAAATGGACAGAAAGTGGAGTAATGAGATGGGAAATAGAGTTCGAAAAAGAAGTACCAGAAGAATTTAAAAATAAAGAAAACATCCCGGGATGGAACATTCTACAAAGACATCAATAATATTCCAAATAAAAAAACCGCCTTTCTTAAAAAAACGGTTTTTTTATTTTCTTTGATATCCCATTACAAATTCTTTCGAGGGTCTCTGTCTAGTGCCTGCTTTATTTCTTGAACAGTCTCATCTCCTGTTTCTTCTGCGACTGTTACTATTTCTTTCTTCGCCCCTAAACTAATATTTTTCACATCTCCGCCTGTTCGTTTTGCTGATACCTTCACCCCTTCTAACACTTCCGCTGCAATCTCACCCACGTCTTCACCTAATTCTATTGCATGCTGAATAACAGTACGTACAACTGCTCGGGTTACCTTTTCTATATCTCCTGCTCCCCTAGCAGTCTGTAAAATAACTTGTTTTACTATTTCTCGAGCAACAGAAGCCACTGGAATATTGCTTTCTTTTATTGCCGAAAGCGTTTTAGCTGTTATCTCCGCTGCTGCAATGGAAACATTTTCTACAGCTCCCTCTCCGGCCGCAGCAACCTGAGACACCGCAGCTTCTACTGGATCTGTAACTCTTTCTATTGCTTGCTCGCTTGTATTTATAACCTTCTCTGTTTGAGCTGCTACCGACCCTCCAGCGGCATCCACAACCCCGCCTACTGCAGCTCCTTGCTTCTCTATTACTTTTTCTGCCCCAGAAGCCACATCAGCCACACTATCAGCAACAGCCGTCACCTCTTTCTCGCTTTTTCTTATTGTTTCAGAGACTTTTGATGCCACTGTATTGCTGGCAGCATCAACTACAGACCCTACTGCATCTCCCCCTTTTTCTATTTCCTCATCCACGTTAGATACAATTTTAACTACTTCTTCTACTGTATTTTCTAAAACTTTTTCTCCCATTTTTATTCCTTTTCCTACTTTCTCAGCGACGGCATCGCCTGTCGCGTCTATAGAATCTTTTACAGTATCAGACCCCTGTTCTATTTTAGCTTCTGCATTAGCAGAAACTAAAGAAATAGTATCAGCAGCACTGGTTAATACTTCTTCGCTTTTCTCGAACACTTCCTCTGAAAAACTAATAACAAGCGCAGAAATATCTTTTGCCGTTATTTTTATTTTGAGCTTTTTACTAAACAATTTAGATACAAATTTCATACAAAACAATAACTAGTACATTATATGAATCGTATCATGTGCCCCCATTTTTGTCATCGAAAAAATTAAAAAAGTGTCGATTGCACAGCTTTACCGTCTCTTTCTTCTGGTTTAAAAATTTTTACTGTCCCGTATTCACCGTCATACCCTGGCTCTATCTGTATATCTCCGTTTCGCATTCGCTTTATTGCCTCGTGTTCCTCTGGCGTAAGCACTTCTTTTAAATCTTCCAGCGAAGAATGCAATAATACATCGAATTCCGAAAAATTATTTTCTTTTAAAATTCTTTCGTACTCTATTTGAACCGTTTTAGACTTTTTACCAACCCCAACTACTTCCGAGATAACTTCCTCTAAAGGAATTAAACTTTTATATGGTGTAAATTCGTCTTTTATTTTTTCTACCTCTTCTTTCGAACGTGTTGCTAAACCTTCTACTCTGGCTTCTACTCCTACGGTTACTTTTTTCTTACATTTAGGACAAATTTCCTTGCATTTAATTGTTTCTTCTGGCGATAACCGAACCTTACAATCTCTGTGGCCGTCCCAATGATATTTTCCTTCTTCTGGATAAAATTCTATGGTATACGAAATTTTATTTTTCAATTTTGGATCACTCCCTCTCATTTTGCTTTCTTTTATAGCTGAATATATATTGCTGTACGAAAGA
>JABIPD010000057.1 GCA_018698735.1 Candidatus Jacksonbacteria bacterium
ATGGAGGTTCGTCAGAGGATGAGCTCGACGGCCAGACTATCCGTTTTCCAGAGGGAGAGACGACGCTGTCTCTCTACAGCATCTACGGTGTTGAGTTATCAGTTGGTCTGCGGATTACGCTAGGGGCGACTACGTATTTTGTGCCCCCGAAGGCCGTAAGCAGCAATCAGCTGGCCAGTTACGAATCAATCACCGGTGATCCAGGTATCATCAATTGGGGTGCCTTTACTCAAGAGCTGGTACAGCCGGTTCAAGTGGTAAGGGTTACGATTCCTGGTGTATTCTCTTTCCCTCCGCGGATAGACATTAACCATCTGGATCGGTCGATTCTTACACGCCAAGACTTGAATTCTCAGTGGTTTGCGGTTCTTCCGCTGGCTGCGCAATACAGTTACGGTATCCGCGCAAGCGTCGGCGAAGTGATCGTAAACACAGGAATACAGGTAGAGCAGTTGGGAATGATCTTCTCATCTGACGGGAAGTACTATCCCTACGCAGCTCCTGCTCGATCGATTGTTCTAGAAAATGGAAACCCGGCAAGTGGTTATGTTCGTTTGGCCTTCGACGCCGACGCGAACATGCTCAATCCGGGAGATCCGCTCTCCGAGCCGCCAGAGGAGCCAGGTGTTGGTGGAAATGCGGGTGTTGATCCCGGCTTTACCGATGAGCTGTTCGGTGAGCAAAACCTGCCATCCATAAGCATTGAAAGCCCGGGAGACAACGACGAATTCCTCGCCGGGACACACAGTGTTCAGGTTGCGGTGGTTGTTCAGAATCACCAAGGAGGCGTAAGTTGGTCTCTCAGCCCGCTGGCTGTAGGCTCAGACATCGTCTCTGTTGGTGATGTTGGCATTCATCGCGGTGCAACAGCAAATGGCCTTTCCGATGGGGTTACCTACACAGTAACTGCTAGGCTTGATGGCTTAGAGATATCAGATACTGTGCAATTCACCATCGGTGAGCCAGCCGATCAGGTCGGCGAACTCCCTCGGGAGGTAGAGCTTCACTTTTCGGGAGGAGGTATCGATCGCATCGGAAGTACCCATGATTTCCGTGTCCAAGCGGGTGACTATGTGGTTGTCACTCGGAACGATGAGGCGAGAGAATCTAACTCCCTCCTCGTCGTTAACGATGTAGTTCAGCCTGAGGTGCGGTTGTGGGATGGATCAGCCATCTATGGTCCATTTGATGACGCTTCTAAGGTCTTGATCTACATCTGGCAGTGGGCTGATGCGGAATTCGTGGTCAACGACGAAAACACGCTCCAAGCGAATTGGAACGTGTTCGTAGGGCCGGAGCTGGAACTCCTCTTGGCCTAGATCGTGGCCGGGGATTGGGAATTGATCGGAACGGTATAGACCGCTGATGGCGCAAGATGTAAAAACGTTTACATCCTCTGCGCCGTCTTTTTTTTGTAAAAATATCCTAATATGGCACCAGAGAATAACCAGAAGCACCACATTAATCCGGTAAACCTAAAAATATTATCAAATAATGCGCCAACAAAAAGTGCTCCGCCTGCACATAATAATGTTAAAGCAATAATTTTTGCATGCTCGTTTGTTTGTAAGTTTTTATACGCCCTAATAATTCGCTCGAACCAAACGCTTACTAATGCAACAAAGAGTAAGAATCCTACAATCCCGCCTTCTACTAAGAATCTTATATAATCGTTATGAGGGTTTAACCCTTCTTCTAATGGTCTTCGTAAATGAAAAGCCATAGCACGGTGGTAGTTTCCTAATCCAACGCCTGTTAGTGGGTACTGCTGCCATATCTCTAAACCCCATCCCCACAAATCGAACCGGCCAGAGACAGTGTCGTCTTCTGGTATAAAGCTGGTTTTTATTACTCGTTGGATTGGTGCAAACACCGAGGCCTGGTTTATTAGCGAATCACCAGAGAAAACAACAGAAAAAGAAGCGACGCCTATTGCAATAAGAATACTGATGATAACAATTTTGGTGAATGTTTTTCGTGCCAGCAAAAGAAAGAACGCAACCGCTCCAATAAAAAAGCTCAGCCAGGCACCTCTGGTATAGGTGAGAATAAGACTTGTAAATAATCCGACTACCGTTATGACAGCAAGAAAAACAGTGGTCTTCATTTTAAATAACTCGTATTCATGATTCTGAAAAGGATGAGATTTTAAAATGCCAGATTTTTTGTAAAATACTACAAGCCCTGCAAGTGCTAGGGTAAGAAATGTAGCAGTAAATCCAAGAATATTAGGGTGAGGGAATGGCCCTTGTATCCTATTAGGGAAAGCAAGCGTTTCGAAATTACCGGCCCCTAAGAAATACTGAGAAATACCAAGTAAAGCGATGATTATTCCAATAGGGACAAAAGCATGCCAAATACGGCGGATACCATGCATCGAAGAAAAATATTCGTATCCAATCCAGTACAAAATAGTGTAGGTAAGTATTCGTATAATATCTTCAAAAGACGTTAATGTATCCCAAGAAAAAAAGAGGAGAATGCTGTTGACAAAAACGAATATTAATAGTATTATGGCAAGTCTTTCTTTTATTGGTTTACGAGATATAAAGAACGAAAAAAGACCTGCTATTACAATAAGTATTCCAACAAGAGAAGCTGGATTAAGGTTAAGAGAGAAAATTGAAAGAGTCCGGGTTTGCCAGATATCTAAAAGTGCAACACGTAAAATAACCAACCCTAAAAGGATGGTTGTAAGATAGTGTCGAAGCTTTATCTTTGCGTGTGTCATATTATTTTCGTCATTCAGAGCCTGCATCAGGCGAAGAATCTCTGCTCTCTCTCTTTAAAAAATCAGAGATCCTTCGTCGACACGCAGTCTTCTCAGGATGACGAAGAGGGGGACGTTTAATGATTTTTAATAGTTCTGACGTTGTCTACTATGAAAATTTTGCTGGTAAACAAATTCCATTTTCCCAAAGGCGGAGCAGATACGTATTATCTAAGGCTTGGGGAATTGCTTCAGAAAAATGGTCACGAGGTGGCCCATTTTGCTATGGCTCATCCAAAGAACCTGTATTCAGCGTATCAGAAGTACTTTGTGAGTCAAGCAGATTTTTCGCAGGTACAATGGAATTATAGCGGATTAAAGAATATTGTTCGAATGATATGGAGCAGAGAAGCTGCCACGAAATTTCGGAAATTGCTTTTAGATTTTAAACCAGATGTTGTTCATGTCCATAATATTTATCATCAGATTTCGCCATCTATTTTAAAAGAGTGTAAAAAAAAGCATATTCCTGTTGTTATGACGGTTCATGACTATAATTTAATCTCCCCAAATTATGGATTGTTTTCACACGGCCAGATTGATGAATCTACAAAGAAATACAAGTATTATAATGCGATTATGAGAAAATCGGTAAAAAATTCGTATGTTGCCTCTTTTTTAGCGGCAATTCGAGCGTACATACATAAGTATTTACAAATATATGAAAATATGATAGATTTGTTTGTCGCTCCAAGCCAGTTTATGAAGCTGAAATTAGCTGAATATGGCATGGATGAGACTGCTATAACAGTTCTTCCTAATCCAGTTCATATTCCTCCGCAGCCATCTATAAAGGAAAATAGTGTAAAACCTTATTTTCTTTTTGCAGGGAGGTTATCAGAAGAAAAAGGGATTAAGCAGCTTGTAGAGGCGTTTAAAAATCTTTCATATACTTTAAAAATAGCAGGGGCTGGAGATGCTGTGCTGAATCAAAATACGGAGAATATCGAATTTCTCGGGTTTCAGAATAAAGAATCTCTCGAAAAACTTGCAGCAGGTGCTCGCGCGGTTATTGTGCCTTCTGTGTGTTACGAAAATTGCCCATTAAGTATATTAGAAGCCTACGCACAAGCAACACCGGTTATTGCGAGTGATATTGGAGGGATTCCAGAATTAGTAAACGACGGAGAAACCGGGTATCTTATTCCTGCGAACGATACAGAGTCTATTAAAGCAGCAGCAATCCAGTTAATGGAGATGTCGGAAGAGGATTACGAAATAATGAAACAAAAATCTTTTAAAAAAGCTCAAGAAGAGTATACTGAAGAACTTCATTACAGACGACTTATAGATATATATAATCACGTGAAATAGGTATATGAAGATTGCGATGATCGGACAAAAAGGAATTCCATGTCGATTTGGTGGTATTGAACGCCATGTCGAGGAATTAACAAAAGGATTAGTGGCAGAAGGCCATGAAATTTTTGTGTATGCGCGAAAGGAATATACACCATTGCAGGTAAAAGAATTTGAAGGCGTACATATTGTTCACATGCCTTCTTTGCGAACAAAACATTTAGATACTATTACCTATACATTTGCCGCAACAATGCATGCCCTTTTCCAAGGCTACAATGTTATTCATTACCACGGGGTTGGGCCTTCGTTGCTCAGTTTTATTCCTCGGATTTTAAAACCAAAAGTGAAGGTTGTTGCAACTATTCATTGTTTAGATAGATTGGTAAGCAAGTGGGGATTTTTTGCTAAGTTTATGCTGGGAGTAGGTGAATGGGCTGCTTGTACATTTCCTCATAAAACAATTACGGTTTCCAGAAGCCTTCAAGATTATATTCAATCTCGCTTCGGAAAAAACACAGTCTGCATCTCTAATGGAATTCCAGCTCAAATTGAAAACGAAGATCCCGCGCGAATGTTGAGAGATACATTTGGGCTAGAATCGGGCGAATATATTTTGAACGTTTCTCGATTTATTCCTTCGAAAAACGTAGACATGCTTATTCGTGCATGGAAAAAGACGAAAAATATTCATAATAAAAAATTAGTTTTGGTTGGTGATAGTTCGATGGGGTCGCATGAATACAAGTCAAAGCTCATGAAGTTGGCAGATCACGATGACGATATTCTTTTTCTTGGTTGGCAGCAAATGAAAGAACTACAAGTTTTGTATGCAGGTGCATGTGTCTATGTGCATCCATCATCTGCTGAAGGATTGTCTACAACTATTCTAGAAGCGTTTTCTCAAGGAGCTTTGGTTTTAATGGCAGATATTGCTGGCAACAGAGAAATTTCATCTGACCGAAGATTCTTTTTTGAAGATGGTGATTTAGAAAGTTTAGTTGAAGGACTTGTTCGCGTGATAGAAACAAAAGAAGAAACAAAGGATGCTGTTTCTAAAATGCGAGAACATGTTATTGCCACGTATGGTTGGCCAACACTTATCTTTAAACTTATAGAATTTTATTCACACTGTATTTCCGAAACAAAACAGCGTGAATTTTCTAAGAAGTACTCCTACACTTATGATAAATAAAATGATACAACATGTTTGGGAAAAGTTTTTGCTGATTGTTTTGGTATGTTTAGGAATCTCTGTGTTGGTTACTATTGTGCAACCATTCGAATATAAATCAACCGTGAAAATGCTTATTATAGATCAGAACCCCAGAACTTCTGACTTTTATGCAGCTTCTCGAGGTTTAGAAAAAGTAGCAGACACCCTTGGACGAATCGTTCAGACAGATTCTTTTTTTCAAAAAGTAGTTAATACCCAGGGCGCACAAGTATCTGCTGAAATGTTTGGCAGAACAGAAAAGAAACGAAGAAAAAAATGGGATAAAGCAGTAGATGTTAGCGGCGAGGCTGGTACCAGTATTATGTATGTAGATACGTATTCCAAGTCTGCAGAGCAATCTAAAGATATCGCGCAGGCAATTTCTATTGTATTGGTAAACGAAGGCCGTGAGTATCTTGGACATGCATCGACACTTCAGGTAAAGGAAATTGACTCGGTGTTAACATCTTCCTTTCCTGTCCGTCCAAATATTATAAAAAATATTGTGTTTGGGTTGATAGCCGGAATTGGTCTTGGTTTTTTGTGGGCGTATATAAAATTAGAAAGAGATGTTTTTCAGACCGAGAGATTGCGAGAGAGCGATGAAGATCGGATTGATGGCAATAAATTTAATCATATTCAAGCGTAAAGCGTAATAGGTACAAATGAAAATGTATTTCAAAAAAGAGACTCGCATGTGTCTCTTTTTTGTTTTAGTGTAAAGACGGGGTTACCAGCCCGCAAAGCCTCGCTTGCGATGGCAGGCGGGACCCCATCTCTACAAGGCAACGTGAACTATGGGTGGGTATTCCGATATACGTCTTATTTCTTGGGCTGCAAGACGTATGCAATACGTCTCTACAGATCAGGGTGAAGGATGAATCCTCAGATGTGTTTTGTGTTATTGTTGTAATTTTAAACAGTTGTCTACTGTGTTTTTTAAGAGCATCGCTACTGTTACGGGCCCAACGCCTCCTGGCACTGGCGTAATAGCTGTAACATGGTCTTTTACGTTTTCGTAATCGACATCGCCAACTATCTCAATCGAATCTTCATCACCTGTAAGTCTGTGTATTCCAATATCTACAACAACTGCTCCTTCTTTTATGTATTGCTTGGTTAAGCATTTTGGTTGCCCAAGAGCGATAATTATATGGTCATATTTTTTAATATTTGTGTCGAGTTCAGTGAAATGTTCAGTTACTGCACCTTCTGCTTTTAATAAATACTGAAGCGGGGTATAGAGGATATCCGACTTACTTACTACTGCTACTTTTTTATTTGAGAGAGGTTCTCCAGATGCTTTTAAACATTCAAGTGCACTGGCTGCTGTTACTGGTGGTGGGCAATGTTTATTTGCCAACAAACAAGAAAGATTCTCTGGGTGAAACCCATCGGCGTCTTTTTGAGGGTCGATAGCTTTAATAATCGCATCGGTATTAAGGTTTCCAGGTAATGGTAACTGAACAATAATCCCATGTATATCGGGGTCTTTATTTAAGAATTGAATACAGTCGATAATTTCTTTTTCTGGAGTTGTTTCAACAGAAAGATATCTATTAAAATCCATGCCGATTTTTTTTGCAGCCTCTTCTTTTTTTTCTACATACAAATGGCTTGCAGGGTCATTACCAACCAAAACAATCGCCAGTCCTGGAGTAATATTTTTATCGACAATAGTTTTTCGTAATTCTAACAGCAATGAGTGTGAAATTTTTTTTCCGTCAATAATGTTCATATTAGAGCTCTTCGTATAAAGGGAATGAGTGAGTGAGGTCGAGAACCTCTTGTTTTGTTTTTGCTTTTAATTCTTCGTTGTTAATATCTTTAAGCACGGTTGCAATCCAATTTCCTATGGTTTTCATTTCTTTTTCTTTCATTCGACGAGAGGTAAGTGCAGGGGTTCCAAGCCTAATTCCTGAGGGGTTAAATGGCTTTCTTGTATCAAACGGTATCATATTAAAGTTGGTGTAAATGCCGCTTTCTTCGAGTGCATTTGCGCCATCTTTTCCGCCAATACCAGTCTCTGTTAAGTCTATAAGAATTAAATGATTATCTGTTCCTCCAGAAACAAGTCTGAGTCCGTTTTCTGATAATGTTTCTGCTAGTTGTTTGGCATTACGAGCGATTTGGTTTTGATATTCTTTGAATTCTGGCTTAAGTGCTTCTTCGAACGCTACTGCTTTTGCGGCAATAATATGTTCTAACGGTCCGCCCTGCATTCCAGGAAATACTTGAGAGTCTATCTTTTTTGCAAGATTTTTTTTGTCATCTGGGTTTATTCTATCTTCGATTTTAGAAAGAATAATAGCACTTCGTGGGCCTCTCAACGTTTTTGTTGTGGTGGTCATTACAATATCGTGTGAAGGCACTGGGTTGGGGTGATCTCCAGATAAACATAACCCAACAATATGGGAGATATCTGCCATTGCGTATGCGCCAATTTCTTTGGCAATACTAGCAAATGCATCAAAATCTATAATCCGAGGATATGCGGTTGCGCCAGATAATAAAACCTTAGGTTTTTCTTTTAATGCGATTTCTCGAACCTGGTCCATGTCTATTCTTTCGGTTTCTTTTTGAACGCCATAATTAATGAATTTATAGGTTTGCCCAGAAAAATTAACCGGATGTCCATGAGTAAGGTGTCCACCATGAGCCAGATCCATTCCTAGAATAGTATCTCCAGGCTTAAGGACTGCTGCATAGCACTCCATGTTTGCACCAGAGCCGGAATGAGGCTGAACGTTAGCATGCTCGGCACTGAACAATTTTTTTGCTCGGTCTATTGCAAGTTGCTCGATTTTGTCGATAAATTCATTTCCGGTGTAATATCTTTTTTCTGGATAACCTTCAGCGTATTTATTTGTAAGAACAGTACCTGCTGCCTCGAGCACAGAAGGGGATGCGAAATTTTCTGATGGAATCATAACTAAACCATCTCTTTGTCTTTTTAGTTCTTGATCTAAATGGCCGGCAATTTCTGGATCTTGTTTGCGAATGTTTGGGTAGAGCATATACACACAATTAACTTTATCCTTTGGATGTATCCGAAAGGAGGGGAATAAAGAGAGTGGCAAGAGAAATTACAACATAGCTAAAGAGATTTTATCATATAGAGCTTTTTAAGTGCATATCCTAACTTTTTATAATACTCTCGTGTGCCAATTCCAGCAATTACTGCGATTTTTTTATATCCTTTTTTCTTGGTAATTATCTCTGCTTGATTCATGAGCCGTTTTCCAAATCCAAGATGCTGAGAGGTATATACTTCTTGCCCTAAGATTGGTTTTAGCTGTCCGTAGCTGTGGAGTTCTCGAATAAGTGCGCATCCGTCTAATTCTTTTATGAAAGATTTTTTCTTTTCTGGAAGTCGAAGTCTCAAGAATGCGTACAAAGTAGTTCTTTGAGGGTTTTCGTATGAAATAAAATACTCAGTTCCTCCTGTTGTTTGTATTTTATCGATAAAAAGTTTTGCTTTCTGGTAATCTGTTTTAATATTTCTTCCTCTTTCTTCTCGGCATCGTATACATTTACAGAGCGTGCCGCGTTTTTTCATGTGCATTTGAATGTGTTGACGCAGGTTAGATATTTTTGAGCCAGCAACAATACTGGTTGCTGGAATATCTCGGATTAAACGAGATATTCTAACGTAGTATGGAACATATTTTTCTTTCACTTTTGTGAGCAGCGACATCAGTTCTTTATCGGTGTATGGTTTCCAGGTGCCATCTTTATACATTTTTTCCATGATAGGCGTAAACTCCGGCAGCACCGTTGGATAAATCTTCATTTCATCGGGGTGGAAATCTGGATGAGAAAATAATTCTTTAAACATCTGGTCGTCTTTTTGAAGATTCGAACCAGGCAAGTTTGGCATGATGTGGTAGTTTATTTTAAAGCCTGCGTCTTTTAACAATTGCGTAGCTTCTTTTGCTTGTTGTCTTGTTTGATCTCTTTTCGTAATTTTAAGTACATCATCAAAAATAGACTGAATTCCAATCTGTACTCGGGTTGCGCCAAGCCAGCGCATTCGTTTTATTTCTTCTTTGGTAATATGGTCTGGTCGAGTTTCGAGGGTTAACCCTACACATCTGTGAAGAGCGTTTTGGTTTGTAGTATGGAATTGTTCCATCGACTGCGGCCAAGAAGATTTTTTAGGAGTACATTTTTTTATATCGTGATCAAAAGAAAACTCATTCATTGCTTGAAAACAGCGTTTAATAAACCATGTCTGATACGCATGCGGATAAAAAGACCAGGTGCCACCTAATACAATAAGCTCTATTTTTTCTGGTTTGTGACCGTTCTCGTAATAGGAATGTAGCCGAACCATCACTTGTCGGTACGGGTCAAAGGCGCTCCTTAGCGCTCGTGCTGCGGCTGGTTCGTTGGATAGGTAGCTTTTGGGCATTCCTCGCTCTGTTGGGCAGTACACACACCTTCCAGGGCAGGGGAATGGTTTTGTTAATACAGTAACAGGCGCTACCCCAGAAATTGTTCGTACAGTTCGCTTTTTTAGGATGTGCAAAAATAAAGGGTCTGGCTCGAGTCCCTGTTTTTTGATAAGCTCTTTATAGCTTTTTAAAAGCTCTCTATTGGGGGGGAGATGAATTCCAAGTTTTTTTGAAAGTTTTCGCTTTGCTTTATGGAGGTCGTCTTTCGTTGTTATGGATTCCTTTAAGAGGTCTTGAATCATATATATGAGTATTGCTGATACGTATACTGCAATTTCTAAGGATTTTTCTAAAACCCGGTCGCGGAAATGGGAAGAATTTGTTGTGTTTAAAAAGATTATTCAATCGTTGACTGTTACTCCTTCCGAAGGAGGTCCGGCTTCGAGGATTTCGCTTTTAGATGTTGGGTGTGGCAATGGCCGTTTTTTCGAGATGCTTCAGGATGTTTCCTGTGAATATCAGGGAGTAGATGCAAGCGAAGGTATGATTAGAGAAGCTCGAAAGAAGTATCCTCAAACACCGTTTACGATTGGAGATATGCGCGATTTGCCGTTTGCCGACAATTCTTTTGATGGCGTTATAGCGATTGCTTCTTTAAACCACATGTTGTCTCATGCTGATCAGAAAAAAGCACTCAAGGAAATGTTTCGGGTGCTTAAGCCAGGTGGCTCACTTTTTATGACAAATTGGAATTTATGGCGTATTTCGGTGGTCGGGAAATCTTGGTGGAAGTACAATTTTTTACGCACAAAGTCTTCTGTTGTTACCACTCGCTGGAATGGTCATCCATTGCCATATTACGCGTTTACTTTACGAGAATTACTGCCCTTGGTCAAGGACGTTGGTTTTGAAGTTTTAGAGTCTTTTTATAGTAAAAAAGGAGAAAAATCACGCTGGTGGAATGGAAACAATAGTGTGATTATTGCAGAGAGAACATAATTTTGAATGGTACGAAATGATCCGAGTTTTCCACAAGGCATTTGACAAGATTTTATAGACCTGCTAATAATGTCTCTAGTATGAATTTTTCGAACACACAAACAATTATGCGATGGTATCACCGTGACCTCTGTGGTCTCGGCGAGCTTTGTATTGTTGTGTAATGTGTTGAAAGATTAGCGAAAAGACAAGTACAATAGCCGCGACCACCGTATAAACGGCGGTTTTTTGTTTATTTTATAGGTAAAATATGGAAATGAAATTATCTTACAATCTCGATTACGGAATTATGTGGCATACCAAAGGTATGTATCGTTGTGATATGCGCATTTCTGAGGTTGTAAAGAGTATACAAGATTATTTTAGGTAAAATACTGTAAATAAATTTCTTGAATAACTTATACAGCCTCAGCACATGCGCGAGGCTGTATTTTTGATCTAAGCAATAGGATAAAAGTATTTTGTACTATTGCTCAGGCCAAAAAGGTCTGGTTTCGTACATTGAAAGGAGACACCTATGTGTCTTTCAGACGACCGTCCGGTTGATCCGCAGGATGCCTTGGATAAGATGCGTCGCAAGCACGGGTTTAAGCCAGATGGCGCCCCACGAGGAAAGCATCGCCCAGGTCGCTGGTCGAGTAATATGCTGGCGGCATGCAGGGCCGGTGAGGAAACTCCATTACCAGCGAGTCTGGTAGCAGAGCTTCGAGAGAATAACGGACACCCGCGCAATCTTCCGTTGTACGAGTACGTGCAACGTCGGCTTGCAGAACATGGGATTTCGTTTTCGTGGAAGGTGACCTACCCTCCAAATCCCAACAAGCCAGGCGAGACCCACAAGGCGGTTCAATTCTATGGACAGCCGAGCATCGGCAAGCAAGAACTCACCCTGCTGGACATGGTTCTTGCTCCAGTGGAGTTGTTGGATCAATTCCAACAGACAAAGGAACTCCCTGGCGTTCCAGTGGGGCAGACTGCAGCAGGATTTCCTGCAAAAGTCGCCCTCATGTCAGCGACTGGCATTGGGTACAAAGGCTTTCCTGATGTATCCTGGCGACCGGGGTATGAGCCTTTTCAACTGGACGCTGGCTTACAAAGACGGCTTACCCAGTTTGGAGATGCGGTGTTCCTGCTGAGTGATGTGGTTGCGCATTTACTCCAAACGGGTGATCCAGAAGTCACCAGATTTCTGGGATGGAGAGTCCCAGCTTCCATCCCTCGACTGGTTGAGCCTGGCTCGCTCGACATGTTTCGTCCAGACATTGTTCTGCTCGATGACGGCAGATTCGTGATCACGGAAATCGAGACCGCACCTGCTGGCCACGGATTCCTCCATGCCATGGAAAGGGGCTATGGAAACACCGAGCAGATGGCGGGGGTATTCTGTGAATACTTGGATGGTCGTGATTTCGTGATCTTCGCGACTCACGAGTGGGCAGAATACGTGTACGATCTGGCAGTGTGGTGCAAAGCTCTTCGCCGCTACGGTGTGAACGCGAAAGTCGTGTTCGACACGCCTCTGGAGACTGTGGCAAGAACAGCGCGAGAATGGAAGATGCCGACCCAGACGCCAGAGCATCTTTTGGGGATATGGCGGACAGATGTTCTGGCTGCACTCGAGGAAAAGGGGCTTCTCGAGGTTGTGGAAGGGGCTCGTGAGTTTTCTTCCAGCCTTGGAAGCACGGTGGTGTTCCGTTTCGGTTACTTCGATAACTTCGGACTCACTGGGCTCGACGTTATGCGACGGTGGCAGAAGAACGGAGCAACCTTCGTGAATCCGGTTCAGTTTCATCTGGAAAGCAAGGTCTTGATGGCTGCGCTTTCTGTGGCTTCTGTCCGGAGGCTTCTTCGAGAAAGAGGCGGCAGTGCGACTCTTGATGTTCTCGATGACTGCATTGCGCAGACCTGGCTGCTTGATGAGTCCATTGCTTCTGATGTCATCGACGATCGTCTTCACCGGCTGGTGAAAGCAGCCGCATACACGGAACAGAACGAGTCCTGGGGCGCACGGAGTTTAGCTGTTGGGAGCCAGCATACAGATGGCCAGTGGGAGCGAGTGGTTGACGCTCGACTCGCACTACACTACCCGACAGTGGCTCAGCATGTGATTGCTTCGCGTAAGTTCACCGTTCCGTATGTGGACGAAGCGAACGTGGTTCGTGTAATGCGAGAGGCTCGCGTGCGCTGGACACCATACCTTGTGCGCATCAATGGAAGGTGTCGCGAGCTTGGCTCGTTGCTGACCTTCCGGAGGGGCTCACTCAAGGTTCACGGGGCGACAGATGCTGTCGAGACGCTGGGGGTGTATGGAAAGGAGTCTTCGGCATGAATCGGCAGTTCGACGTTGCTACTCATTACGACATCATGGCAGAGCTCGATCGTGATGTTCACGACAACCAGGAACTTTCTCTCGCTGATGTAGAACATGCATTAGCACTCATGAGAAGGGTTCCTCGGTCGGTGTTTCTGCCATGTTTCGGCACTGGACGCCACATTCAACCGTTGTTGGATGCTGGCGTCCAGCGAATCGTTGGGGTTGATCTCTCGCCAGTATGCGTAGAGAAAGCCCAGCGATTCCTTCAACCAGGCTGCAATGTTCATCTCGAGGTCGCCGATCTTCTTACGTGGCAGACCGATGAAACATTTGACGCAGTTCTTCTGCTCGGTAATTCGTACGGTGATATTATCGATCGAACGCTGAATGCAGAAATGACTCGTCAAATGCTTCTGCCACTCAAAGTCGGTGGCGCATTCGTGATGGACTATGTTGGCCGCAACTACGAAGGGATGTGTCATGCAGGGCAAGCGTGTTCGTGGCCGGTAGTCCTCAACGGACAACAAGCGACTGACACTCGAACTCCTTCGTTCGATCCTAACACGAGGGTCATGACAATTTCTGTGACAGTTTCCTCGCCTGGTGCTACAATCTGGGAGGGAAAATATCAGAAATTGGTGCTTGGGCAAGAGGATGTGAAAGGCCTTTTTGTCCAGCAAGGCGTATCTATGACGCCTTACGGGATGGCGAAGATCAATCATCCTTTTCATCAAAAACAGTTTGGCGGCTTTGGAATGCTGGCTGCTGCAGATTGGTGGATAGGACGAAAGACTTCGTGAACGACAGGTGAGGTGGTGTCATCGGACATCGCCTCACCACCTACTTTATTAGGAGATAGAATTGTTTAAGCAAAGAATTGTGTTTCTTAATAATAATATATGATAAGCAAAGAACAATTGAAAAAAACATTCCTAGAGCTTATTGCTATCGACGGGATTTTCCCATACGAGCAAAAAGTGAGTGAATATGTAGAAAAGCGTTTAACAGATGCTGGGGTTTTATTTGTAAAAGATTCGTTTGAAAATATTATTGCAAAGATCCCCGGAGAAGGGGAGGCAATAATGATTTCTACTCATCTTGATATCCCAGAGCCTGCTCCAGATGTGAAATTTAAAGAGAAAGGCGATATTATAGAATCTGATGGCAGCAGCATATTGGGAGCAGATCCAAAGTCTGGGTTAGCGGTTTTGGTAGATTTTTTGTGTGATATGGCAAAAACAGATCCAAGTACTCATGTTCCTATTGAAGCACTCATTACACGAGGGGAAGAGGTTGGACTTGTTGGTGCTTTAAATGCTGATTACTCAAAAATATCTGCAAAAATTGGTCTTGTTCTCGATGAAGACGGACCCGTAACGCAGGTGGTAACCAAAGCACCGGCCTATGTTCGGATAGATGCAGATATTATAGGAAAAATTGCTCATCCACGAGATCCTAATGACGGCGTAAATGCCCTTCAGATTGCATGTGAGGCCTTAAACCAGATTCCGTGGGGATATTCTACTGAGGGTGTTACATGGAATGTAGGGCTGTTTGAGGCTGGTACAGCACGAAATAGTATTCCAGGGAGAGTTCATTTTAAGGGAGAGTTAAGAAGCTTTGATACCGAGCGTGCTATGAAAGAAGGCGAACGAATAGAAAAGATATGTAAAGAAGTGGCAGAAAAACACGGCGCTGAGTTTAAAATTCAGAGAGAGCTTGAATTTGAAAGCTATGAACTCGAAAGATCGGATCCTTTGTTTGAGCGTTTAGATAAAACATTCAAGCGCATGAATTTAGAACCAAACTACTACGAGACGTTTGGGGGAACCGATGGGAATGTGTTTAACAGCAAAGGCATTACGTGTGTTCCTATTGGATCTGGATACTACAATGCCCATCAATACTCAGAATATGTAGACCTTGCTGAAATGCAAGAGATTGCAGAGTTTTTGAAGGAGTTTGTATCTGATATATAAAAATATGAAATTAATTCAAGCAACATATTATTACTCAACATATCTTCTATTCCAAGAGGTTTGTTGAAGCTGCCGAATAAAATATATTCGACAAAGAAAACAGATCTCTTGGTGAGGTCTGTTTTTGGTTACGGGAGTCGTTCTTTTCATTGGAGGAATAGCAAATGCCATTCTTTCTCGTGTGCGTTCGAAAGGCTGTTGTCTATCACGACGACAGCGGCTTGGGCAATGCTGAAGCTCAAGTCCCCACTGGAATTGTTCTCATTCAAGCATTTTCGGAAGAAGATGCTCGATCCAAGATCATCGATCTTGCTTCTCAGGATGGATACAACCCTGGTTGCAGTATGGTTGCTGCGGCGCTTGAGGATCCATCAAGTGATCAGGTGAAGCAGTTGGAGATCACTCAGCACGATGACGTGTTCTGTCTGTGTGTTGATGGCCTATTTATGACTAAGGAGATTTTTGAGAAGGAATAATTCAGCTGTGTAGGGAGTTTTGTCCAAAACTCCCTACACCCTTTTCCTTGACACTAAGTTTAAGGAAGGTATACTACGTGCAATATGAATAACCGATGGTTTAGCTATTTCTTTAGCCTAACACTTCTGACGTGAGTCAGCCGGTTTTTCATTCGTACGCTTTGACAACGAGAATCCAGCAGACTGCTGGGTTTTTTTGCACACAGATAAGGAGTGTGAGAGATGATGGCGTCAGCGAGTGCATCGCCCCTTGGGGGTGTACAAAAAGCACGACTGATACAGATCGGATCGGAATGGCTTGGTCTTGGGTTGCCATGTCAGCCTATTCTTGGGCCATGCACTGCAGATATCCATGTTGGGGAGCTGTTTCGTCGGCTTGCTGACCATGGAATCACCATGACTCGCGCTGGATGGTGGAAACCTCGTTCCGGCGCAGATTCCTTCCCTGGCCATGGATCGACGGGGGGCAGATGGGTTCTTGATGCTGCTCGTGACTATGGCATGGAAGTGGTGTCTGTGGAGGTGATGGATACGAGTCATCTCGACGCAGTTCGGCGAGTTCGAGATGACTCTGGCTTCGATGGAACCATTGTTTGCTGGGTTGGAGCTCGGACCAAGAACCAGCCTCTACTGAGAGCTCTTGGTGATCAAACCGAGTTTCCAGTCATGCTGAAGCATGGGCTTGCAGACGCTGGGGTTGAAGTTGTTCTGAATGATTTGGAATTCGTCACCAGAGGAACACAGCGTTGGGATGATTCTGGGAATCTGATTCTCGACGACTCGACTCCAAAGAACGACAACATTCTCCTGTGTGTGCGCGGGCTTGAAAAGCCAGTACATTCAGACACTCCGCATCGATTCGATAGCAATCCCGATTGGATCGGGAAGCTTCAGAAGCACCGCCCAGTGGTGCTTGACCCTTCTCACATCGCAGGTAAGACCAGGTTTGTTTGGCCGGTTCTTGAGGAAGGATTGGCTCACAGGCCATCTGCTGTGATGATCGAGGTTCACTTCGGCCCTGGTGATCCCAAGAGGCGCGTGGCTCTCTGCGACGCAGCTCAGGCTGTTCCGATCGATGAAGTGCCAAGGATCCTGGAAATGCTGGCACAGCACAATGCGTAGGAACAAGCTACGCCAACTAACCATCCCTCTCGTCGCACGTGAACGAGGGGGAGTTGCTTTTTAAAAGGGTTTTATACTAGACTTCAAAGGTATTAATACTTAATTCAATTTTATGCAGATTGATGAATCAATTTTTAAGGCCTACGATATTCGTGGGATATATCCGGACCAAATAAACGACAAGCTAGTAGAGAAAATAGGCCAAGCGTTTGGCTTATTTATTAAAGATGTTGTAAAAAAAGAGACGCCAAATATTGTAGTTGGAAGAGACGGTAGGCTTTCTTCTCCAGCTCTTCAAAAAGCATTTATAAAAGGAGTCGTATCTGTTGGTTGTAATGTTGTAGATATAGATCTTGTTTCAACCGATGCTTTGTATTTTGCTATGGGAAAGCATGAGTATGATGGCGCGGCGATGATATCGGCTTCTCATAACCCTAAAGAATACGGCGGCATAAAGATGCTTGCAAAGGCAGAAGAAGCTCCAAAGCCTGTAAGCGGCGATTGGGGGATTCCAGAGATAAAGAAGATGGTTATAAAAGATGAATGGCCAGAATCGACCGAAGGATTGATTGAAAAAAAATCTGTAATGGAAGAATATATAGAATATTGTTTATCGATAGTCGATACAGCGAAGTTTAAGAATTTTAAAGTAGTAGTAGATACTGGCAACGGAATGGCAGTTTTATTTTTACCAGAATTAAAAAAGAAATTACCAATAGAGATTGTAGGAATTAATACCGAGGTAGATGGTAATTTTCCTGCGCGTGGTGCAAATCCATTAGTGGGCGAAGGATTTAATGTAATAGGTAAGGCCGTAAAAAAACACAACGGAGATGTTGGGCTTTCGTTTGATGGTGATGCAGACAGAATGTTTGTTGCAGACGAGAATGGAGATATTGTTCGTCCAGATATTATTTTGGCGCTGGTAGCAAAGGCATTGTTGGTAAAGAATCCTGGTGCGTCTATAGTATATAATTTAACGTGTTCGCATACTGTGCCGGAGGTTGTGGATGCATCTGGCGGAAAGGCTGTTCGTTCTCGAACAGGAACAGCATATATTAAAGATGCAATGATAAACAATAAAGCCATTTTTGGCGGCGAGGTTTCTGCTCATTATTATTTTAAAGATAATTATTTTGCAGATTCCGGGTTATTAGCATTTTTGATTTTAATGGAAGTATTAAGTGAATCAGGTGAAAAGCTTTCCGAGATGGCAAAGAAGTTTGATGTCTATGCGTATCAAGTAGAAATTAACCGCCGAGTAGAAGATAGAGATGCGGTAATAGAAGCGATTAAAGAAAAGTATGCTGATGGAAAGCACGACGAGTTGGATGGTTTAACCGTAGAATACGAAGATTATTGGTTTAATTTACGAAAATCTAACACCGAACCGCTTATCCGATTAGTGGTCGAAGCTAAAACAGAAG
>JABIPD010000036.1 GCA_018698735.1 Candidatus Jacksonbacteria bacterium
GCTTTTGTTTTGTTTTCTTCGGTTTCTAATAATGATATTTGATTATCTTCTGGCGAAAGGTTCGAGACAGTTACCGAGAGTAATCGAATAGATTTTCTGAGTGTTTCTTTGCCAGCAAAAGTGTGTTCGCATAAAAGATCTTGGGCAAGATAAGAAATAGTATGGCCGTTGTTGGTTTTTTTGTTGATAGTTACTCTTCCTCCAGCTCCAGAAAAATCATGGAATCGTATATACAGATTTACCGTTCTTCCTTGCATTTTTTTATTTCGCATTCGTTTAGAAACACGTAGGCTGAGTTTTAATATAACCGCCTTGCAGTATAAAAGATCAGACGTGTCTTTGTTGAGTGTAATAGCATGTCCCATCGATTTAGGCGGCGTTTTGTCGTCTATATGCCCTATATGGGTAGATCCTATCCCTCGGGCCATTGCGTGCAAGGTTGTGCCTTGGTGTTTTCCAAAATGGGTTTGTAAGAAAAGTTTAGAACACGCGTGGAGATCTTTAAACGATTGAATATTAAGGAGAAGGAGTTTTTTATAGGTTCTCCTGCCAATTCCGCACATATCTTGCAGCTCGGACCTATTAAGTGCCTCAGTAACAGAGAAAGCGTCTTCTGTGGTCTCTGGAGGTTGGGTGTTGTTAGGATAAATAATCGTAAGCCCGTCTGGCTTTTTCATTTCAGATCCAAGCTTTGCCATTAATTTGTTTGGTGCAATCCCAATAGAGCACGAAATGTAGGCTCCTATTTCTTTTCTAATTCGTTGTTTAATTTCCTGTGCTATTTTTATTCCCGTAGAGACGGGGTTAACCCCGTCTCTACGGAGATTTGTTATATCGATAAAACATTCATCTATACTGAATACTTCTATTGCTTCGGTATATGATTGATAAAGCGCTACTAATCGCTGGCTTATGTTCCAATATTTATCTGGATCGCAGCGAATAAATTGAATATCTGGGCAAAGTTTTCTGGCTTCGTAAATTGCCATGCCTGTTTTTACGCCAAATTTTTTAGCTTCTATAGATGCAGCAGAAACAATAGTTCTAGAACGTGGATCTCCAGAAACGCCTATCGGTTTTCCACGCAAATGCGGCTGCGCTTGTTGTTCGCAGGTGGCAAAAAAAGAGTTCATGTCGATGTGCATAATAATCTTCATATGATTTTACTATGAAGAAAGCTCTAAAAGTCGCCATGAGAAGTTTCGCGTATCGAATGCGAGTTTAAAATAATTAACATCATCACATACCGAAAAATAGTACACTAATCCATTTCCTTTTCTTTCAGTGTGCGCGAGTGTTACTTTTTTTATTTGATATTTGTTTTTCCCCCAGCGAAAAGCTAAAGGCTTTATTCCTTTTTCGGTAAATGTTACAAGTGTTGTTATTGGTTCATTTATTCGTTCTGTCATGGTAATGCTTAGTATACCAAACAAATTGCGAACAATGAAGTCGTTATAAAAACCGCTTGTCTAAAGCGGTGTTTTCTAAGGTGTTGATAAGTTTTGTCATTCCGGCCCCCGAGCCGGAATCTAGTAACGCGAAAAGAGCACTAAAGCCTGGATCCCCAGTCAAGCTGAGGATGACGGACAGAGAGCATCTCTCTCTCCGAGAGATCTCCGACTTTAGTTGGCGGTCTTTATTTTATGGGGATAAGTATTTAGAGTTGGCAGGTGTTTATTGTCTTTGTGGCTATCTCGCCCTTCTCGTTATAGGTAAATGTTGCAAAAATTGTTGCGTCATCTGGATTCAACGTTTGTTCTATAGTCTCTTTAATTGAAGCAAAAAGCTCTGCATTTAAAAGTTCTTTTTTTGATAGCAGTATAAGTTCGCCTTCATCGGTATCAGTAATCGTTCCGGAGTCGTAGTCGGCAGTAAAATTAAAGATGAGCCAGTTTTCATCCATGTCTTGGTGGTATTGAACCTCTAGAATTACACTCTCGAGCTTAAGATTTTTTATATCTATGTTAGCTTCTTCTTTTACCTCCCTAACAGCTCCTATGTATGGGTCTTCGTCTGCTTCTATTTTTCCTCCAATTGGATGGATGAAGTTTGCTAAATGTTTTTTCTTGGCAGATCGCTTTAAAACTAAAAATTTACCGTCTTTTCGAACAAAGACATTCGCACACATTACCAGATTATGAACATGAGGGTTAGAATTGATAGCCATGTTTTTATAAGGTATTAGTGTCTAGAATAATGGTAACAGGTCCGTCGTTTGTAAGGGATACATTCATCATCGCACCAAATTTTCCTGTTTGAACTGCAATGCTCTTTTCTTTAAGTGTATCAACAAAATAATTATACAATGCCTCGCCTTCTTCTGGGTTAGCGGCCTGGATAAACGAAGGTCGTCGGCCTTTTTTACAATCGGCATGGAGGGTGAATTGAGAAACAACTAATATTTCGCCTTTGGTATTAAGGATAGATTTGTTCATTTTATTTTCCTTGTCCGACATTATTCGAAGGTTGATGATTTTTTCTATCAATAAATCAGCTTCTTTTTCGGTATCACTCTTACCTACTCCAAGTAAAAGTAAATATCCTTCGGTTATTTCAGCGATAGTTTTATTATCGATAGATACAGATGCTTTTGATACTCGTTGGATGACTGTTTTCATACTAAAAACTATATGTGTTTGTTTAAATAACGTCAAACCGCCAGCGCAACAATTGTTACTCTGACGGCGGTTAGGTAGAACTTCGCTGGAAGATCTGTTGAAGCATTTCTTTAAGTGGGGAGAAGAATCCGTTGGTTATTCGTCTCCACTTAATGATGAGAAATAAGATGCTGATAACGACAACTATCCCCCACACGACAAACGTTGTACGCCTGTTAACGAAACCCCAAGCTACTACCATGGGCAACGCTGGGAAAAACAGGCCGTATACGAATGGCCGGATACGCACTATCAGCGTAAGCAATGGATGACGAGCCAGAGTTATCTGCTGCTCTATCATATAGCTGATAACTGCAAGCCCAGCTGGTATACCACAGGCCCAAAGTGACGCATACTCGCCCTTAACAGCACCTGCCGCAGAGGTCATCACGAATATTGCATCACAGACTTGGTCTAAGACTTTGCCTGTGTCAGAGATAGTCCCCATCTTTCTGGCAATTGGACCATCTACAGTGTCTGCAATTACTCCGAGTGCGAACAGTGCAAGCGCAGTCGAAATGCTGTGGTTTGCGAGGAAGTAGTAGACACCAAGCCCTAGCGGTACTCGAGAGATGGTTATGAAGTTGGCAGGGCTTTGCCATAACCACTTCTCTCCTTTTTTTGCCATGATATGCTCCTATCTATGGTTGGTCATGACTCTTTGTAATACAAGGGTCTAGGTTAAAAGTCAATAGTTAAGAAAAAAAAGACCGGCCACCACGTTCAGGGGCCGGGACAGGGTTGAAAGGTAAGGATCGAGTTTCGTACGGAGGTGCTCAGGTGGGGAGAATGTCTGAGAGCACCACGATAAGGGTCACGAGAAAGAGAGAGAAGAGACCCATTCCTACGATAGATCCGAGTACAAACAGTGGCTTGTGTCTCTTAGGCACCGTGGAGTATATCTTCCTCAGCAGTTCGTGGATATAGCTGAGCAAGAACTCGGTTACTCCGATAGATAGAATCCCCTGCAGCTGCTCCCAAGACAACTGTTTGCCATCGAACAGCGCATCGAGGATTATGATGTTCGGAGGGAAGTACAGCACTGCTCGGATGATTGCGTTAAGCCTGGGTCGTCCCAGGGGCCTTTTGGGGTGAAGGAAGTAGGCAACGAGGCTCAGGGCGAGTGCGAGGCCCCAAGGTAGTATCGAGTACATCGAGATCTCCTTCAGGTGCTGGTCTCGGGCTTCTTCTTACGGAAGAGACAAGACGCTTTGTGCTATTTAATCATTAAATTAAAATAAAGTCAACCCTCCCCTTTTTCTATCAAAAAATAAACGGCTCATCGAGTGAGCCGTTTATTTTATTCGCTTTATTGGTCGTTTTTAAGGAGTTTTATGATTTGATTGA
>JABIPD010000035.1 GCA_018698735.1 Candidatus Jacksonbacteria bacterium
TCATCTGCCAAAATCCTCATTACTGCTGTTCCATAAAAGCCGTCCTTGTCTGTTTTTGCTGTCCAGGTTGCGCTTTTGCTTGTTCCTGTTGTTATACTAGCTCCTGCATCTCCACCGACTGTTACTGCTAGCATGTATACTGCTGCTCCAGAGCTATGTGCTGCTGCGTTACTTGTATCGTAACCTCTTTCTACTATTGTTAGATCTGTTCCATCGTTTCCTGAATAATCTATTATTTCGCTGTCTATTAATATTTTTCCACTTGCTGGAAAATTTGTCGCCGTTGAAAGTGTCACTGCCCCTGTATCGCTGTCTGTGAGTGTTTCATTTAACGTGACTCCTGCAAGTTGGTAGTACACCGAAATTGTTCCGGTTGCCTCATCGCTATCTGCAAAGTCGTAACCTACCGTAACTACTCCTGCGCTATTTTGACTTGCTGTTACATTTGAAACTACTGGAGCTACATTTACAACATACGTTATTGTGAGGTCTGAAAGTGTTGGGGTTACTGTCCCATCTGAGTTTAAAAACACCTTATACTGATACCACTGGTCGTCGGTTGAATCTGTATGAGTAGAATTAATTGTTTCTCCGCCAGCGCTATCTGTATAGTAATCTCCGGTACTTGTTGGACCAAGCCAATCAGTCCAGGTGCCAGGAGAACCAGTAGAGTCTGGAGCAGTTCTTAATTGAAATTTAACATCAGCTCCCGATGGCAATGTTTCCGTCCAGGCCATCTGAGTTAGCAAAACACCAGAAGATTCTGTGTCAAAAGCACTTGAAATTAAATTCTGTTCTGAAGTACTATAACCTGAATAATTTATAGTAATATCGTCCAACGTGGAGGTTCCTGCATTGTTTGCATTTGAAGCAAATGAATACTGATAGACTGTGTCATTACCTTGACCTACTGCATAAAACTTTGTCCCATCAGGTTTTATAAAAATGCTATACAGTGTACTTTCTTCCGAAACAGCAAAAGAGATCGTGTCATATGATGCAGTAGAAACGTCCCATGGAGTAGATAAAGTATATTGATAAACCGTATCTTCGTTGGAGCCAACGATATAAAGTTTTGTGCCATCTTGCTTAAATTCAAAATCTCTAGGTAATCCTTCTTGTGAACTAGCTGCAAAATCTTTACTGTCATAAGAGCCAGTAGAAATATCCCATGCCGTTGAAAGAGAATATTGTTTAATTCGCAATGAGCCGTTATCAAGCCTGTACATTTTAGTTCCATCAGGTTTAAAGAAAAGCGCACTAGGAGAGCCGCCCTGGCCACTTACGTCGAGACTTTTACTTGCATACGAAGCCGTAGACACGTCCCATGCAGAAGAAAGCGCATATTGATAAACTGCATCGCTCGATGTTCCTGCTATATACATTTTAGTACCGTCTAGGCTAAAGAAAAGGCCTTCGGGTGTAGTCTCTTGAGTTGTTGGTAAAAATGATTTCGAAGCATAAGAAGCAGTAGAAGCATCCCATGGTGTAGAAACTGTATATTGATAAACGGTGTCTGAATTTTGTCCAAGCACATACAATTTAGAGCCATCTAAACTAAATGAAAGTGCTCCCGGAGTTGTGTCTTGAGAATTAAGAGAGGGAGATGCCTTGCTGTCGTAAACCCCAGTAGAAACATACCAATTACTCCCTAACGACACTTGATACTGAACATATCTATCAGTATCTGTAACACATCCATTACCTGATATATCTTCTCCAGATGTAATATCTGTACATGATGTATCTGTAAACGCAGTAGCGCCAGACATATTCGCAGCAGAGTCTGTTCGAACTTTTACAGATACAGTTGTTGTGCTTGCATCTGTGGTGTTCCAAGAAGCTATACCGTAAACAGAATTTACAGTGGTATCAAGAATTTGAGAGGTAAATATCCCTGTTGTGGAATACGTCGTTGCAGATGAATAGTTGATAATTATATCATCAAGACTCGTGCTTGATACCTTGTTGGCATTTGTGGCGAGAGAGTATTGGTAGACCAAATCACCAACTCCTATCGTGTAAAATTTTGTGCCATCTGGTTTAAAGAAAAGTCCACTGGGGGTTGCTTCTTCTGAGTTGACATCAAAAAACAGGCTGTCATATGAAGCAGTTGAGACATCCCATGCTGTTGAGAGGGTGTACTGCTCTACATCGTCGGTATTTACCCCTACTACATACATCTTGGTGCCGTCGGGCTTGAAGGAAAGTCCATTAACGCTTCCTTCCTCTGAACTCGCATCAAAACTTTTGCTATCATATGAGGCAGTTGAGACATCCCATGCTGTTGAGAGGGTGTATTGAAAGACCGTATTAGTCCATGATCCTGTTATATACATCTTGGTGCCGTCGGGCTTAAAGAAGAGGCCGAAGGGTGACCCCTCTTCATCGGTCACGCTAAAATTCTTGCTGTCGTATGAAGCTGTTGAGACGTCCCAGGGGGTGGAGAGAGTGTACTGCTCTACTTCGTCGTCGCTATATCCTACTACATACATTGTTGTTCCGTCGGGCTTGAAAGAAAGAGTTAGTGGTGAGGCTTCTTCTGAGTTTACATTTTTACTCTTCGAATCATATGAAGCTGTTGAGACATCCCAGGCTGCGGACAGAGAATATTGATGAACATCATCGCCATCTCTTCCTACAAGATACATTTTTGTTCCGTCAGGCTTGAAGAAGACACCCGTGACAAAGTCTTCTTCTGCAGATACGTCAGGAGAAGTGACACCGTCATACGCTGCACTTCCAACATTCCAAGCACCTCCAAGCCGGACTTCGTATTGGACATACTGATCGGTATCGGTAACACAGGCATTGCTTGTGACATCTTCTCCAGAAATTATGTCTGTGCAAGATGCAAAGGCAGTCGCACCCGACATGTTCGCAGCAGAATCACTCCTTACTCGCACAGAAATGGTTGATCCTGCAACATCAGTGGAATTCCATGATACATTATCAAAGGTTGAGTTTCCAGTTGTATCAATAATCTGGGAGGTAAATGTTCCAGTCTGAGGATATCCAAGAGTTCCACTTGCTCCTCCGGTATTATGAGTACTGTTATTAAAGTCAGCGATTTTCCAGGATGCACCACTTTTCACGCCTCGATATCCTGTTGTGTTATAGCCACCATCTGGGTCAGATTCATAATCAGCCCAATAAATAAGTGCCTGGCTCCCGCTTGCTGTTGCTTCATGGGTTGCAAAACTATCTCCATTTCCATACGCTTCTGCATCTATTATTTGCTCTGATACACTTCGTAACCCCTCCCAAAGTTGTAAATCTGCATAATCACCACCGTTATCTATACCAATACAGGTGTGTTGACCATCGTTTAAATTACTGTGGCCTGCAGATGTTGCTCCACCGGTTCTAAAGGTTTGTGCGATTGTATCGACGTATAGCTTATAGCGAGAGGTTCCACTATTATAGTCATATTGAAGAGAAAGATAATACCATTTTGAAGTATCACTTAACGGCGTGCCGGCTGTAGTATCTAAAGAGCCACCTGCGTCGTCATATACCGTTAAAGAGCCATCTGCATTATATCCAAAGAAATCCCATGTTGAGCCGGATGAGCTACATGTGCCTGTGTTATAAATAAGACTCGCTCCACTTGAAGGAGGTTTAAACCAAAGCTCATAGGTGTGGTCGTCTTGTATGGCATCTCCGTCGGTGCTCGTTGAAAATCCTTCATCATATTCGCTATACGACGTGTGCCACATCCCTTCATCGGCACCGTCCAACGCAGTCATATAATTTCCAAGATCTGTGGAGGCTGCTGAAATTGCTGCTAGTTGAACTTTTGCAGAATCTCCAGAGCCAGAAACTTCAGTATTTGAATCGGTTCCAGCATCGAAACTCGTATCATTCGTTTCTGTTGTTGATGAAGATCCTCCTGCGCTTCCTTCGAGCTGAACCTTCGCAGAATCGCCAGATCCACTTACCTCCGTGCTCGAGTCGGTACCGGCATCAAAACTGGTATCATTCGTCTCTGTTGTTGAGGCTGCTGTTAAAGTTATTGTAAGATCTGTTGACTCGGTTACTTCAGATGATTCGCTTGTGTATTCATCCCAGCCAGTTCTGTTATTGGTATGATCTGCGTTGTTTGCAGTGACTCCAGTTGCCCAAGTTGTCTGAAGCCATGTATACGATGCTCCGCCTTGGCCAACATCCCAAAAAGACGCAATCAATACCATTGCTCCAAAAACAAATAACCCGCCTATTATAAATACGCTAATAGTATGTCTCATCTTCTGTGAAATAGGCATAACACAATTATTTTTATTTTGTTTGGATTCCAAAAACTATAGGATCCACTTTTTTAGTTACAACAAAAGTATACCATTTATTTGGGTATACTTATAATCTTTATCCACATTTATTTTTAGCTTTATTTTGTTTTGCCAAAAACTCCCTTCCCCACAATAATTTCTTGTAAAACTCGAGCCATTCGAGATACCGAGCCTTCGGATTTTTGTTTTGTATATTCTGTATAAAGAATGGTAACCGGAACCTCTTTATACCGAAGATTATGACGAACAACTTCTTCTATAATTTCTGAAGCATGCGCCATTCTACTCTGCTTGATAGTTATTTTTTTCGCGGCATGAGAAGTAAATGCTCGAAACCCATTATGAACATCTGTAAGATTTAACCCTGTTAGCAATCGCATAAACAAAAGAGAAGCCTTTAAAGATGCCCACCTGAATTTAGTCATATTTTCTACTGCGCCTAAGAATCGAGAGCCTAAGACAACATCTACCTCGTTTTGAACTAAAGCCTCTATAAACAATGCTATTTCCTCTGATTTATGCTGGCCATCGGCATCAAATGTTACAACAATATCTGCGCTAAGCGTAAGGGCGTAATCTATCCCCGTTGCAAGCGCTGCACCTTGCCCCCTGTTTATATAATGCCGAAGAACATGCGCTTTTGTTTTTTGAGCAAACCTATGAGTACTATCGTGAGAACAATCGTCTACCACCACCACCTCGTACCCACAACAAAGAACTTCCTCAACAACTGACTTTATAATCTTCGCTTCGTTAAATGCAGGTATAACAACAACTATTTTCATATTACAATCTTCCAATTCCAATATAATTCCAGCCTATACTCTTCATTCCCTCTTTGTCTAAAAGATTTTTTGCATCTACAATGACCGGAGTAGATACTATCGATTTCAGCTTAGCCCAATCATACTCTTTAAATTCTTCCCATTCTGTGGCAATCACCACGCATTCAGAATCTTCTATGCATTCTTCAACTGTATCTGTTGCCTCTGGCAGATTCCGTACTTCAGGATCATACGCCTTTACAACAGCCCCCTGGGCCTTTAATTTTTCTATCAAATAAATAGCTGGAGATTCTCGAGTGTCATCGGTATCTCCCTTAAACGCGATTCCTAGTATAGCTATCTTTTCACCTTTAACACCAACTTTACATGCCTCTATAATTTTTTTTAAAACAAATTCTCTTTGAGTATTGTTTACTTCTATCGTCGCCCTTAAAAGTTGAAACGTATAATCGTTCTCGCCTGCCAATGAAGAAAGAGCTCTTACATCTTTCGGAAAACAACTGCCACCATAGCCTATACCGGCTTTTAAAAATTCTTTTCCTATACGAGGATCGAGCCCAATGCCAGTAGCTATATCGTCTACATCTGCGCTAATTTCTTCACATACACGGGCTACTTCGTTTATAAAAGAGATTTTTGTAGCCAAAAATGCATTAGCAGCATACTTGGTAAGCTCTGAGCTTTCCCACTGCATTGGAACTTTGGGGCAATCCCATATATTGAGCAATTCTTCCAATACTTGATTATTCTTCCCATCTTCTGTGCCTAATACAATTCTATCTGGATTTTTAAAATCCGAAACCGCCTTTCCTTCTCTTAAAAACTCTGGTAATGAAACAACTTCAAAACCATTACCAAGTTTTTCTTTTGCCTTTCTGGCTGTACCCACAGGAACGGTTGATTTGTTTATTACGAACACACCCCCTGGCCCCCTCTTAATAGAGGGGGAAGATTTAGTTGTCTGCTTTATTTGATCTATCACATGCCAATAAGCCTTCATGTCTGGAGCTCCGTCCTCCAGCGGGGGAGTACCAACACAAACAATATATACATCCGCCCTTTCGAGCAGAGAAGTGAATATCAGCTTCTCTTTATTTTTCTGCACAAGCTCTTTTAACCCAGGTTCGTAGAATGGCACTTCTCCCCTCTTAAGACTTTCAATTTTTTCCGTATTAACATCTACACACGTAATATCAAAACCAGCGTCCGCAAAACACACGCCTGTTACAAGTCCAACATAACCTGTTCCTATAATGGCAATATTCATAAACAAATATTCACAAAGCTCTAAAACATTGGACATTACATTTTGTATTTCTTTAGAGTTTAGGGTTTAGTGCTTAGATTTTTTTTCACTCCACCACTCCCATGTTTTCGCCAGGCCATCTTCTATCGAAACGCTCGAACTCCATCCCCACTCTTTAGCTTTATCTGAATTAAGAACACTCCTAACTACTTCATCTTGAGTTTTTTCTTGTGTAATCGTAAGTGCCTTCCTTGAGACGCCTTGAAGCATTTTTATAACATTATTAAGTTGAGTTTCGCCACCTGTCCCAATATTAAAAATTTCGTATTGAGCGGATTGATCCAAAGCTTTAAGATTTGCTTTTACTATATCTTCTACATATACAAAATCTCGTGTCTGGTTGCCATCTCCATTTAATATAAACTCTTCATCATCTTTTAATGCCTTGCAGATTATTGCCACAACTCCACCACCATCATGCGGCTGATGTGGACCATATACATTGGCGTATCTTAATAGAGTAACAGCTGCCTGCTTATTTGCATGGAAATATTCGTTCAAAATAACCTCTGCCCTTTTTTTAGATTCTCCATACGGAGAAGTTGGCATTAACGGAGAATCTTCTGGGGTAGGAATTACTTCTGGGTCACCGTATATAGCGCCGCCACTAGATGCAAACACCACTTTTTGTGGCTTTAAAATATCTAACAATAGTTTCGTTGCTTCTGTGTTTATTGCAAACGTCTCTTCCGGTTTTTTTAAACTGTCTGGAACAGAAATTTGCGCAGCTAAGTGAATAAGAGCTTCTGGGTTTTGCTCTTTTTTAACTTTTTCTAGAACAGTTACATCACGAATGTCGGCATTATAAAAAGACACTCCACTGGGAATATTGTCTTTAAATCCATGGCTTAAATTATCTATAACAGAAACGGTATGCCCAGCTTTTAAACAGGCACTAACCGTGTGAGACCCGATAAATCCAGCTCCTCCAGTAATACAAACATTCATAGAGTAATCCCGAATATACAAATCAAGTACAAATATACGAATTGTAAAATTTTTTAGTACGTCATTCTGCCGTGCCCCGTCCTTGTGATGGGGACTGCAGGGGAAGAATCTCTTAATAAGACAAAAACAAAGATTCTTCACTTCGCAAAGCCTTGTTCAGAATGACGCAAGAGAGAGGGTCTACTCAGTATCATTTTGTATATTAGTGATTCGTTGTTGGCTTTTTTACTCGCATAGCACGCAGCGAATCTACTGTTTTCTTTAGCCCCTCTTCCATCGACACCACAGGATACCACCCCAAAGCCTCTTTTGCCAGCGAAATGTCAAGCATTGCATGCTGATGCATTTCTTTTTCGTTTTTTTCTATAATTTGAGATTTACTTCCAATAATACTTTGTATAGCATTAATTAAATCGTTTAATGTATACGAAGTGTTAGCGCTAAAATTCATTGGTCCTGGCTGATCTGATGCCATCATTTTTAACAAACCTTCTACAATATCTAATACATACACCACCGTGATAGCGTCTTTCTTGTTTGAGTGCAATACGATAGGTTCGTTGTTCATGGCGTTTTCAACAATATCTGCTATTAACCTACCACTTCCAAGTTTCATATGTGGCCCGTACACACTCGCAACTCGAGCAATTTTTGTGTCGATGCCATTTTCTTTACCAAACCAATATATCATCATCTCTGCAAAGCGCTTGCCTTCTGCATACGCACCTTTTGGGCCTATCTGATCTACATACCCCCAGTATGTTTCTGGTACCAGTTTTTCGTGGTCTGCTTGCCCATAAACCCAAGAAGAAGATGTAAACAAAAACTTTGCCTTCCATTTTTTTGCAATCTGCAAGGCATTGTATGTAGCATGAGAAGCAGCCATTGCAGTTCGCAGCGGTTGTTCTTTATGATCTTTCGGGGTAGAGGGCGATGCTAAATGATACACCTCTTGAACACCTTGAAACTCCATTTGGAATTTCTCCATATCTGGCTGCTGAGCTAAATCGAGAGGTAATGTTAAATCGTGACGAACCAACTCGAAATCTGGCAGCTGCAATAAATGCTGTACATTTTCTACAAAACCAGTGCTGAGATCGTCTACACAAATAACATGATGCTGTTTTACAAGCACCTCACATAACTGGGAGCCTAAGAATCCAGCGCCTCCTGTTACCAATATATTTTTTTTACCACTTGGAAAATGCATAGAGTAGTCACGAATATACAAATTTAAACAAATATACAAATCAGACTTTTTTATTAAGGATACGTCTGTACTTAACTCCCTCTCGTGTAAAATATATTAGTATTGCTAATTGGCAGTTCAAAACTCTCAAATATTCTAAAACTTGTTTAATATGTACGTATCCCATCCTAGGTCTTACCTTTAATTCTAATATTATTTTATCATCAACTATTAAATCCAAAAAATACCTTCCAATACTTTCATTTTTATACGAGAGCTCCACACATTTTTGTGATTCAAATAGAACATCTTTTTCTTTTAACGAAACCTCAAAAGCTCGTTGGTAGTGCTTCTCCTGCATTCCATAACCAAGCTCATTATACACCTCATACGCTATACCTACTATCCTATAACTCAACTCTGGATATATAACCTTTTCATTGTCTATCATATCTTATTGCATATTGAAGCTATGTTTTTCCTATTTGTATATTTGAACTTGATTTGTATATTCGCGATTAGTTACCCTCCTAGTTGCACCGCTTTTCTCAGTGCTTTGCTAAAGACAAAAAATTGTTGAAGTAAATTTCCTGTGCTATTTACTATTTGTACCTGCGGACCGCCTCCGTCTTGTGGGACAGCAAAAATCTCATCGAAGCCATCGTTATTCGTATCCACAGCCATACCGCTCAAGCCCGTTCGAAGGCCTGGTACAAATGCTGTAATTTCTTTTTGAAGATTCCCTGAGCTATCGAGCAGCTTTATCGCAGGCGTTTGCCGAGGAGCAGGATACACAAGAAGCATTTCGCTTTCAAAGCCTTCAAATAATCCAGAGGATAGTGTCATTCCTTTTACAAAGGCAATATCTGATTTTGGAAGAGCCTCTACTCCACCGAAGGCATTATATATGCGAAGCCCAAATTCTCTGGACCTTGATGCCAAAGCTGCTATTTCGTATATACCATTATTATCTTTATCTAAAACTGTTATATCTACCCCAAGCCTACTTGATTCATCGCCAGCAAAAAACTGACTTGTAAGTTCGCCTGTTTCTCTAAATACTCGAATCATTGGTCCGCCGCCTTTTCCAGCAGCAACAATAATATCATCTTTCCCATTTCCGGTGACATCTGCCGATGCTAAGTTTAATCCTATGCGTGTTGCTTCTGGAAAACCTAAGAAAGACGAAATCATATTGCCCTGCTGATCAAAAATACGAATTTCGGGGAGGGCACTACTTGCAGGTGCGGTGATTATTTCTTGTACTCCGTCGTTGTCTACATCGCCTAACACGACATTCACACCGGCTTTCATTTCTTTGTCGTATGCTAAAAATTCATGCTGCAATACCCCACCATAAGACCAGAGCCTAACCCATGGCTCAGCCCCTTTGGCAGATGCAGCAACAAAATATGAAGATGAAGAACTTTTCGCTTTTCTTTTTATCGCAGCTGCCTGAAAAACGGACACAGGGGCGAATTTTTTAATAGAAGAAAGTGTTTCTGCTATATTTAATCTCCCAAATCCAAGCTTACCTATCATATCTTGATTTTGAGCTACAACTGAATCGGAATTATAAATAATGTAATCGTAAATTTCTTTTACCGATAAGCCTGGAGCATAACTTTTCACCAAGGCTGCCGCTCCGCTCACCATAGGTGCTGCAAACGACGTTCCGTTCCATCCTCCGCTATAGGGCTTTTGCAAATCTGGGATACTTGCATTCCAAATTTGTGTGCTATAAATATTTTCTCCAGGCGCAACCAAATCTACACACGTTTTACCAAAACTCGAAAATTCCGAGCGACGGTCTCTTTCGTTAACCGAGGCTACTCCTAGAATCCAATTTTTTCCGGATTTTTTTTCGTCTAAACAGCCAGGAAAAAGAGGCGTTACATCTAAATCACCGATCCCCTCAGATTCCGTATCTCCATCGTTTCCAACTGCTGCAACGATTACAACTCCGGCATCGTAGGCGTCTTTTATCGTTGCTTTTAATATATCGTCACTTAAGTGCCCAACAAAACTCATATTAATAACATCTGCGCCATTCTCCTTTGCGTACAATATTGCTTTTACAACATCGAGTGTTGTTCCGTGCCCAAGGCCATTCAGAGCTTTAAGTCCCATTATCTGAACTTTATGAGAAATACCCGAAACACCAAGCGTGTTGTTTCCGCTTGCACCAATAATACCTGCAACAACCGTACCATGAGTAAGTCCCTCTATAGTGTAGCCCTTGCTATCTAATTTAGCTTCGGGGTGATACGTATTATGATTAAAATCCCAACCATTTCTGTCGTCTACATATCCATTGTTGTCGTCATCTATTCCGTTGTTGGGTATCTCGTCTTCATTCATCCATATGTTCATTCGTAAGTCTGGATGGTCTATATCTACCCCCGTATCTATTACCGCGACGATAACGTCCTTGCTTCCTGTTGTAATATCCCAGGCTTCGAATGCTTTAATTTGTTTAAGATAATGTTGTTCCGATGAAAATCTATCATTAACCGTCTGAGTAGCAACAGAAAAATTCTCAACATTGTTTGTGTTATATTGAACGCCTCGAGCAGATTTTAGCTCTTGTGGCTGATATGCAAAATTTGGTTGAACTAACTCAACACCTCTTTGCGACTGCCAATGCAAAATAGCATCTTCTTCAGATGCTATAGCCGAATTATAATAGCGGAGCTCTGGAAATGGATTGTTGTGGTATTTAACGAGCAATTCTTTGTAATTAGAAGCAGCCGTATATGCTGGGAATCCAGAGATACTCGCTAGCGCAAATACAATCACTATAAAAATTTTCAAGCCATTTAAATGCCTTTTCATATAAATCTAGTATATCACGCCCCTTTTATTTTTGATAATACTTATCCTGTGGCCATTTTATTGGGTTCATACCAATATATTCACGATGGTTTTTAAGATCTTCGTCGTTACGAATAATATGGTCATAAAATCGTGGTTGCCATTGGAATGATGATCCGTGATTAGCGCGAATTTGTTTGGTTGAAACAATTTTTATTTGTTTAATAATATCACCAAGAGTCGATCTGTAGAGACGCTTTGGTAAAGCGTCTTCTTGTTTTTGTTGATCAAGACGCATCACCGATGCGTCTCTACGATCGGACATATTTCGTTCGGTATTCATCGGTAAAACATCATCATACGGACCAATATGAATAATAACATGTACATGATTCGGCATAACAACAAAACTATCAATCAAAATATTCGTTCTTACCTCTTCTGTCTTTTTGATTTCCTTTTCAACAATCTCACCGACCTCAGTCAGTACTACTTCATCGTCAATTATATTTGATAAAACACATTTCATATCCTTCACACACCATGTGACAAAGTAAAATCCTTCAGACGAATAATCATAATGCTGATATCGAGAAGAATTAACTTTATAGGTATTTTTGTATAATTCAGACATGAATACATATTATCAATGTAGCGACTCTTTGGTAAAGCGCCTCCTTGCTTTTGTTAATAAAGACGCATCACCGATGCGTCTCTACAAAAAACACAGATGAAATAAACGGCTCATCGTGTGAGCCGTTTATTTTTACTGCCTCTTCTATATTAAACTATTTATTCTTTCTAACTCCCTCGCGTAAATTGCATTTTCTGGATCTTTTCCTGTTATCTCGAGCCATTTTACTTTTGCTTCTGCTAAGCGGCCTTGTTCCTCCAAAAACTGAGCATACTTAACGTGTAAATCTAAATGCTCACTCGCGTCTATAAGTGCCTCTATATATAAATCATTTATCTCAGCAACACTTTTCTTAAGCACTTCTTCTTCAAAATCTATTCGCCATATCCAGGGGTCGGATCTAAAAGTCGTTTTTTGGGTTGCAAGTTTTATATGTTCATGAGCGGCATTGTAATCACCCATATCATTTTCTACCAGAAAGAGGCTAGCCCAAACTGAATAGCTCTCTGGGTTTAATTCGGATGCTTGAGTGTAGAAATCCAGGGCTTCTTTATACATTCCAAGACCGTAGTAGGCATTTCCTACGGCTGTTGCATATCTACTTTTTTCGGTATCAGCTGTTTCACCAGGCAATTCTTCTAGCAAAGTAATATATTCTTGCAGCTTTTCCTCTGACAGTTTTTTTTGCTCTTCGTCTAAGCCTGGGTCTTTGTAGTAAATAAATTCCTTTGGCGGCTGAACTGGTTCTTGGGAGACAAAAACATAGTATCCACCTGCTATTACAATAAGAATGCCTATTACAATAAGTGCTTTTTTTGACATATAAGTATAATTTAATGAATTAACCACCCCTCTTGCCCCCTCCTTGAAGCAAAAGGAGAGGAGATAAATCAAACATAGTATACCTATATTGAATGTGTTTTTCAAGGAGCTTTTAATCTCAAAAGGCAAGACGTCTCTACAAGGCACTAACTTTTTTCTGTAGAGACGTATTGCATACGTCTTGTTTTTGCACATTAAGAACAATAAACTCCCCCGCCTGCCGAGGCCTGGCACTGGCGGGCAGGCCCCTACCCCCTCTTAAGCAAAGAGGGGGAGGGAGGAAGAAACAACAAACAAAAAACCGCCCCGAAGGACGGTTTTTCGAACTTTTCGTATTCTCTGAGAGAATATTTAAAGTTTAGAACTATGCTGTTATCTGCTCAATACTTGAGTAGATGTTGGCAAGTTCTTAACCTTTAGACCATTGGTCCAGTCAGTTGTGTTAGACGAGTGACTTTGGTCTGAAACGTCTGACCATACGAATGTTGCTGCTGCAGCAACTCCGCCTGTGACAGGAAGGTTAATATCTGTTTCACCTGCGGCAACAGTAGAACTGACTGCATATCCATCTGTAGTTACTGTAATGGTATATGTAATATTCTTACTTGCTGAATCGCTATAAGCCTCAGCTGTAGTATTGTCACCAGCTGTTGGAGCAACTCTGATAAGACTATCGGTACTATCTGTACATTCAATGAATCGTACAGTTTCGATACCTTCACTAACAGCAACAACAGTTGTACCGTTGGCTGCATACATAACACAGGTTGCACCACCGTCAATATGTGTTCCAGTTACAGCTACAACGTCATTACTGCCGTCAGAAGCCACAACAATAGTTTGCCCAGTGGTTACGCCAAATCCTTTTGTGATAAGACCATTACCTTCACCTGTAGTAAAGGCAGCGCTTGTACTTCCAGCAACTGTCATTGAGTCTTGAGCTGTCAAACGGATGTCGTTTGCTGTAACAGTTGCACCTGCATCTGTGTCAGCGTAGTACACTGCTGAGTTTGTGTTAATCGGGAACGCAGCAGTCTGAGCAGCGAATGCTGAAGGCTGTGTGATTTGAACAGTGAGGTTGTCTCCAGCTGCTGGAGCACCGGCAATAGTAACACGCAATTCGTAGGTCTTAGAACCGCTAATTTGCTGTTCTGCGTCTGCTACGAAGTGGATTGCACCAGCTGTGTCGTTATCATCTTCAACACTTCCAGTAAACACGCCTGAACCAGCAATCTCGTTGTTATCTGAATCCCAGAGAGTTGGAGAGGCTAATGTGTCTGTACCACTAATACTCTTGGTTACCGTAAACAGTAACTTCTGCCATGCAATAGTTCCTGTTCCATTTGTACCAACTGTAAACTTAGATACAACTTGTGTTCCAGTGTTAAGCACTGTTGTAGGTAATGTTACATTTGTAATGGTAGGAACAGCCTTGTACACGTACATTACATTACCAGGAGGGTTTGCTTGTGTTTCTGTAACAGCAGCAGAAGTACCTTGTGAGTTACGTGCAGTAGCAGCGGTAACAGTTGTAAGGACAGAAGCAGCAGAAGTACCTGCGCCAAATCCTACAGCACTTAACTGAAGCTCGATATCTATAACTTTTGTAGTGTTTGCAGCTACAGCAATAGAGACATCGTTAAAGCTTAAGTCTGTTGCAGGCTGAGTAGCAACAACAGTAGAGCCATCCTTAAGGATAACATTTGATACAGCGGTTGTGTCAGCAAGAGTTACAGTAATGTCTGTAATAGTGTAAGAGTCATTTGTAGTAGTAAACTTCCATGAACCTGTTTTCACGGTTCCTGAATCGTCTACTAACTGTGAGGTAGGTGTTGAAGCGTCGATGTCAACAGCAATAGTTGCGGTACCAATTGTAATGGTTTGACCAGCAATAACACCTGTATCTGCTGATTGAGCAGAAGCTACGGTTGTACCAGTAACCTGTAAAGATGCGACTACAGTATCTGTAGCAACAAAGTCAGATCCGAGAGAACCATATACTTCAACAGCTATCGATTCGTTCTTTGCAATGGTAATACTTGGAGACCAAGTATTAGTAGCAGCAGTGACAGATGATTTTACAGCAACTTGGCTATCGCCATACTTGATCCACACATCTGTTACGTCTGTTACATCTGCAGTTCCTACAACAGCAACATCTAAGTCGAAGGAAGTTACATTAATAGCCTCAGTTGAATCACCAGAGAGTTGGAATGAAGCAATCTTAAGCGCAGTAATTGGATCCACAACTGTCTGATTAGGATAGTTTGTAGTTTTTGCCATTGCTAGTGAACCAGATGAAATAGTTAAACTATTTGCAGCCTGGGTAGCTGATGGAACGTTAATTCCAGTAATAGACACAGCTGGAACAGCGTTTGCGCTTCCAAGTACTAAAGCAGCTTGAAGAGCAGTTACTGCTGCGCTTGCAATCTGGTCTGTATCTTCGTTGTCGTACATATCTGCACGAGCTTCGATAGTTACAGTAGTACCCGATTTAACGGTGTAGTTTGTAGTAAAGCTTGTACCACTAGCATAGCTGTTTACAGCTGGAATAGTAGTAGTAGAACCTGCTTGTACTCCGTCGAACATAACACGACCGCTTCGGAAGCTAACTTCTGAATCTGTAGCACCAGTTACATCGATACCAACTGTTAAGGTTTCAATTTTAATATCTTCACCATAAGCAGTTACGTCCCATGTTCCTAATACTGCATCGGATGCTCCTAGAACTAAGTTAGCTGAAGGAGAATCTGCTCGTTTAACAACAGTTGTTGTCCCTGCGTTAACGGTAAATGCACTAGGACCAAATGGGAATGTTCCAGTAGCGAGTACACCTACACCATAAGAAGAGTCAGTTACATCGATATCATAAGCTCCTCGAAGAGATAATCGAACAGTTCTACCTGAACCGCCTGTTACGTCTCCAATAACTTTAAGTGTTCGAGCACCTGTCTTTAAGTCGGTGTTTGTTGCGAAAGTAACATAACCGTTAGCATCGAGGCTATCGGTTGATGCAATTTCTACTCCATCTGCAAGAAGTCGGAAGTTTCCGATATCTGCTGTTTTGATAGAACCAATCTGGCGTAATGCTAAACGAGTCAATGATACTGTTCGTTGAGCAATAGTAGAAGTACCCTGCCATAAAGTAATATCAACTCCTGGGTCTGTATTACCAGAACCAGTTGCAGAACTTAATGCATTGGTTGCAAGTGTTGCAGTTGCAACGCTATGTAACGCACCGTTTACTGGGAATGTACCAGAAACAGTGTCTCCTGTGTCGTTTGTAGTAATGTCGCTTGCAGAAACAATGCTCATACCAACAATTTGACCAGAAGTACTTGCTGCGATATCAGATTTAATAGCAAGTGTTTTTGAAGCACCTGCTGCAAGAGTGATAATTCCTGTTGAAACTGCAAATGTTGCAGTACCTTCAGAAATTGAAGCACTGTCTGTTAACCGTGTTGCACCATCATAGATGTACAAAGCACTTGGAGTTGTATCTGCTGATACACCCACTCGGGTAACAGTTAAGGATGTAATTACTGCTTCGCTAGCTCCACCATTTGTAAAGGTGAAGTGTACGAGATCTGCAGCTCCCTGACCTGCAACGATTGTTGATGCGGCAGGACTGTCTGAAGCAACTGAAACAGAAAGACTTGTTGCTGCATCAGGAGTAGCAGCAATAGCAGCTACAGTTGGGGTTGAAAGCGTACTATCTGCACCAGTAACTTGGTCACCGGCTGTAAGTGCTGCCAACACAGTATCTGAAACTGTTAATACAGAAGAAACGTCGAATCTGTTTGCTTCTGCTGCTGCAGTGCTAGAGAAAGCCATTTTACTTGTTACTCCATCTGAGACAGATACAAGGTAAAGGGTTTCATCGCCTGCTGATTTTACAAGTGTTCCATCTGGTACTGAGTCTGTTGCTGTCCAGTCATCGCCTATTGGATAAGCGAATTTTTCTAGCAAGTTATCTGGTACCCATGTAACTCTTGCCCAATCTGTATCACTATATACAGCTTGGTATACGTCGCCAGAAACAACGGCTCTTAAAGAACCATTTTCTACAACATATACTGCGCTTGAATCGTTACCACCAAGGCTGGCTGCTGTTCCACGGAACAATGAACCATCTCGGAAGGCAACGGGGTTTCCTTCAGTGAACTGACTTAAGTCTGCTGTTGTTACAGTGCTAAAATCACCTGGGTAACCCCAAGAGAGATAAACATTGTAATGTGGGAATACATGGATACTTGTTCCATCATTTCCTACCAAGTAAACACCAGAACTTGCAGGAGATTTTACCAAATCGCCGGCTGCAGCTTGAGCGACCACTGGGACGCCTAAAAAGCTAAACAAACCAACTGACCACACAATAGTGGTAATGGTAAGACTCACTGAAAGAAATTTCTTTGAACGTTTTAGAACGTTACTCATAAGAATTTCGGTTTATTAATTACCAACTCGCGAAGAACCTGGCTAAAAGGATCCGGGGCTTTTTAACCGACTCGATAAACGAGGTCGACCTTTATGTTAAAAAGTTTCGGTATTTGAGCTCCTTGGCCATATTAAACGACGAGCGGTTGAGAGATATAAGCACAGAGGCATGCCTCTTATCTTTAACTTACTTTTTGAACCTAGGTTATTGTAAGAAAAAGACTTGAAAGATTGATTACCCGAAGGTGTCACAATCAGTAAGGCCCTATGCTTGCCCGTGGGAACAAATAATTGCCCCACAAGTAAGCATAGAAGCCAATAGAACCTTTGTACCTATCTCTATACGAACTTGAATAAGTGAGTATTCAATGATACTCGCATAAACTTTTCATATAATGACTAAAGTTTATGCCAATATCATTATTTTAAACTAATCGCTAATATACGAATCAGAAACGAATATACAAATAAACTAATTTTTCATGATTTCCAGAGCTTCTATTTGTATATTTGTGCTTGATTTGTATATTCGTGATTAGTCAATTACACCCGCAAATACTACTAGATTTTGCGAAGAAAGTCAATGCTTTTTAGCGGATTTTTTGCTCTTATTTTGCTAAAAAGTGTATACTCTATCAAAACAGCTTAAAACAAGGACTTTTAAGCTGTTTTTTGGCTAAAGAATGAAAACACGTTCTTCCTCAACAGGCTCAGCTGGAACTTCTTCCTCCTTATTATCGCCGTTAGAGTCTTCCTCTACTAATGTCTCTGTGGCTGAATTATTGTCGCTATTCTCTGCTTCTAAAGCGCTGTTATCGGTATTTTCTTCCGTGTTCGCATCTTGTTCAACTAGTAAATCACCACCTACTTCGTTCGATGTTTGTTCAGTATTGCTATCAACTTCAGTGTTTTCGGCTGGTAACGCAGAGTCTTCTTCTGTTACCAAATCTACAGCATTTGATTCATCAGAAACTTCTGGAATAATTAAAATGCCAAGCGATTGTTTGTATTCGTTTAAAATAGATGTTGTTTCTTTTGCATTCGAAAGCTTATCTTGCAGTGTTTGGATTGCATCAAGCAAGCTTTGCGTTGGTTCTTCTTCTTGTAAAAACACTAATGAATCTGCAATATCTTCTATAAGCTCTTGGGCGGCAGAATTCTGTTCGAGTGCTTCAACTGGAGTTAGGGTTGGAATCACTTCTACTGGTTGCTCTGGTAATCCAAACGAAATAGTACTACCAGTGGTATCTATTAATTCTCCTTCTGTAATCTGAGTTAATGCCTCTATCTCCAATCTAAACTGTTCTGCTTGCTCTTCTGTTAAAAGTGCTTGAGCAAGTGCTGTTGTTGCTTTTTCCACCTTTACTTGCAAATCCTCTACATGGTCTGCTAGAAATTCTTCTACTTTCTCTTCGTCTTCTACCAAAGCTATCACCGAATCTATACCCGACAAAGAGGATTCGTCTACACCATCAAGAACCTGTATTACTTCGCCGTCTACTTCTTCTCGAACATCTTCTGAAAGCGAACTTACTGTTTCTTCTATTATTCCTTCTATATGCTGAGATCTTTTGGTTAAATCTAATGCGACTGCTATTTTTTCGGCTGAATCTTCGCTATCTTCTTTTACTTTTTCTACAGCCTCGTGAGCTATTTGAACCTGCTTTGTTACTTCGTTTAATGCTTGTTTAACTCTATTCGATGCTTTTTCTGTATCTTCTTCATCTTTTGCCCTAGAAGTAACTTCTTGTAATTCTTCTACCCTTTTAGATGCAAGTGAAAGTTCTATTTTTGCTTTTTCTTCAATAGAAGGAGTAATTGCAACCTGCACGTTCTCTATAGTCCTTTTTATTGGATATAATCTATCTCCCGGCAAACTCCCCATTGTAGCACCAACAGAAGCAACCGAACTTCCAAGAATAATAACTCCCAACAAAACAACCGCTAACGAAGGTTGCATCCAACTAAATGGATTAACTACAACACCTACTCGTTTAGCATTATTTGAGTGGATTTTTTTATCAGCATTATTAAAAGACTCAAAATGGACCTGAGCCATAATATTTTTGCGAGATGAAGCCTTCCATTCTTGAGATGGAGTAATTTGCTGTAGTTTTTTGAATTGCTTCTTGTTCATGCTTATTGCTTATTCTAAATCTTGATCTTTGCGAATGGCCAGTTTAAGGGCTTTTATAGCCCTGTGCAAAAGAACCCTACAGGCGCCTTTTGTTCTGTCCATTATTTCTGAAATCTCTTGGATGGTTAAACCCTCAACATAGCGCAAAAGGATAATATCTCTATAATCTTCGGTTAACGAGTATATCCCCTTCTCTAATAGAAGACGTAATTCATCGAAAGATATTTCTTCGTCTAAATGAGGGTCTTTACTAGCGAGAATTTCGCTTAAATCCTCATAGTTCACTGCTGTTCGCTTTTTGTTTGTTCGGTAATAATCTATAACCAAGTTTCTAGCTATTCTATACAAAAGAGCACGAACGTTCTTTACGGAGTTCCCACCTTTAATATATGCCCATGTTTTTAGGAAAACTTCACTCGATAAATCTTCGGCTTCGTGCTGATGAGAAACTTTGTAAAACACAAATCTATAGATATCATCTATATATCCATCATAAATCTGGGCAAATGCTTCTGGGTCTCCTGATTGAATCTTAAGGAGTAAGAATTTATCTGTAATCTTTCGTTTCATACTAAAACCTTACGCGGTAACGTATTTCCTCATAATAACCCATTTTAGTATATCATACACCCTAAAAGCAACATGGCGAATCATCTCGTTTTCAATACAAAGACTCGAGAGAGTGTGCCATTTTTTTGTAGAGACGCCTTGGTAAAGCGTCTTATTTTGAGATATTTCAAGACGCATCACCGATGCGTCTCTACAGAAGACAATATAAAAAAAATACGCCAGGCGGTTGGCGTATTTTTTTGTTATACATATTTTTTATGCTGGTTGAAATTTTCTAAACACGCCACGAACAATCCCTTGAATCGCTGGGTTTTTTACAAACAAAGGTTTCATTGTTTTATTTGCTGGTTGTAACCTAACCCCTTCATCTGTCCTGTAAAACCGTTTGAGCGTTGCATAGGTGTTATCGAGAAGAGCAACCACAACATCTCCATTCTGAGGGAAATAACTTCTTTCAACTATAACGTAGTCGCCATCTAAAATGCCATCGTCCATCATAGAATCCCCTTTTACGCGAAGAACGAATGCATTTGGATCACCTGCAAGTGATGCCGGAACTGCAACCGTCTCTCTCGTTTCTATAGCTTCTATTGGCTCTCCAGCAGCAATAATACCCACAAGTGGAAGCTCGAACATAAACGAGCCTTCTTGGTTAACATTTTCTAGTTCTATAGACCTTGCTTCTGGACCCGTAGAAAGATACCCCTTTCGTTCTAAAGATTTCATATACTGAGCAACAGTTGCTACAGAAGAATAACCAAATTCCGCGGCTATTTCTCTATACGAAGGAGGGAATCCATTTTCGTCTATAGATTTTCTTAAAAAGTCGAGTACCTTTTTTTGTTTTGGTGTAAGAGGCTTCATATGAGTAGTCGCTAATATACAAATAGATCACAAATATACAAATTCGAGTAAATATATGAACAAGAAAGTAACCCTGCTTTCAATTTGTATATTTGTGCTTGATTCGTATATTCGAGAACAGTTTCATTATACCAAACAAATACCGCACACACAAAACACGTATGGGGATAACTCTAATTAAATCAAAAAATAAAAACACGAAATAAGAAATTCAAAATTGCAATACACATTGTCTTAGACGTTTCGAGAATTATATATTTAGATTTTGAATTTGTTTAGGATTTCAATATTCTCATTTCGAATTTTAACTCACTTGTTATTTAAAATATCAGCTGATACCATTTAGGTATATGAAATTTCACATCAAAAAATTTATCGAACTAACAAAAAATAATCCCTACGAAGGAGGATTTATTTTACTCGCCCTCCTTACGATTGTTTTTGTAATAAGCACATCAACAAAACTGCCTGCATTGCAATACACAACAGAACAGTGGGAATTAAAAGGTGGAAGGGAATTTAAACAAAAAATAGAGACGAAAATTTTGTACCCACGCCACAATAGCTGGATACAACCCTTTAGAACTTGGGGGAAATTTCAATTAAAAAAAGATGAAGCGTCTGGTGGCATTGCTATTTATTTTCCAAAAGATGAATTTGTTTTCGTAAACGAAAAAATTCACGAAGAATCAAAAAGATGGCCATTTGTTTTTACGACTCACTCTCGTTGCCTTAGAACAAGAACCCTGGAAAAAGGATTTTTTATCTGCTTTGAGGTTCCAATAAAATAGATTATTTAAAATATTTGTCCTGAGACCATTTTATTGGGTTGATTCCGATATAATCACGATGGGACTGAAGGTCATGATCGTTACGGATGATATGATCATAAAATCGTGACTGCCACTGAAAGGAAGGATTGTGATTGTTACGAATTTGTTTTGTTGAGACAATTTTTATTTGTTTGATAATATTACCAAGATTTGCCGTGTAGAGACGCTTTGGTAAAGCGTCTCCTTTTTTTTGATTATTAAGACGCATCACCGATGCGTCTCTACAGGAAGAGTCGAACATAGGACCTATATGAATAATAACATGCACGTGATTTGGCATCACAACAAAAGAATCTACACGAACATTTTTTCTCACCTCTTCTGTTTTTTTAATCTCTTTTTCAACAATCTCTCCAATTAAACTTAATACTATTTTATCATCCACAACCTTAGACAACACGCAGTTCATATTTTTTACACACCATGTTACAAAATAGAACCCCTCAGAAGAATAGTCATACTGGGAATAACGAGCCGATGGGATTCGGTATTGGTTATTGTATAGAAATTGATTCATATTTTTATTATAACAAAAATAAACGGCTCATATCGTGAGCCGTTTATTTTATTACTAACTTCCCACGTAGAAACGAGGTCCCCAGACACATTTCTCGCATGGTCGGGGCACGTAACCCCGTTTCTACAGAATAATTTCTTATCGAGTAGCTCCAGAGTAAGCGATTGCTCGGACAGTATCCCAATCTGTTGCAGTACTTGGACTGTCACCGAAAATCGCTCTAAAACTCTTAATAGCTGCTCGTTCTGAATCGAGGTTTCTGTCTCTTGGGCGAAGACCGTATGACATTACAACCACAGCTGCGTCATCGTTCGGGTTGGCTCGGTCTGCCGAGCGCTTGTAAATAGTCTTAAAGTCTTTTTCTGCTGCTGTTTCTTTATCTGGATTGGTTTGGCCAGGCCATCTACCATTTCCAATCTTTACAACATCTTCCCAGTCTGCCTGAGACTCTGGAAGCTTTCCAAATGCTTCCTTAAAGGAATTAACTACCCCACCACGCTCACCGGCGCCAAGACTTAGCGTTGTTGGTGTTCCGTAGGTAACAAATGCTACTAATCGTTCTTTAAGCTCTGTAGAAACAGATTCAACGGTTGCAACAATTTTATTTACCACAGATTTTTCGAATGATGTTTCGGCTTCAAGATCACGCGTTCCAAGAACATTTGCGATAATTCCACCGATCGTTTGCATTGCTATAACTTCGGCATCGGCTTTTACTTTTACAATATTTTCGTCTAACAACACAGGTGTAATTTCAAGAGCAGTATCTGTCATATCGGTAGTAACAGGGGTAGTATCGTCGTCGGTGTCAGCAGGATCGGTGTCTAGAGATGTATTGTTCGACATTCCACCACCAGGAGCCGCAGCAGAACCAGGGGGTGTAAATGTTACCGACAGCTCTGAAGAGGCTGTAGATTGGTTACCCTCTGCATCTTGACCTCGAACTCTGTAATACCACGTATATCCACCAGACCCAGCAGTCGCATCTGTATAGGTTGTAGTAGCTGAATTTCCAAGAAGTGTTGATTGCGCAACAGTGAAACTTGTTACTGAGCCTCTATAAATAAGATATGGCTGAGTTGCATGCATTGCAGTTTCATCAGTACTTGCTGTCCAGCTAAGTGATACGTCGTTATAATCTACCGTTGTTGTATCAACACCAGATGGAGCACTCGGCGCTGTAACATCGGATGCACCCTGAATGATAGGTCCCCATGTCGTAAGATGCTTTGTAGAAGTTGTCATTGTAATTTTGTAGTCTGCATAGTGGTCCGAGTAGGTATCTGCTGCACCTGCATCGTTATCTGCGTTATCGACTGCGCTTTGGAGATTTGTGATAAAGGTGTCGTAATCCACAACAGTGAATGCATCATCTGCATCTTCCTTTACTTCAACTTTTCTACTCGTAGGAGAAGTTACCCACGTACCATTACCTTTTGTTTCATCCCAGTAACCCATTTCTACTTTATCAAGCTTGTCACCAACTGTTGTGGTAGCAACAGAAGCGTCCTCCGAAATTACTGTTGTCATGTCGCTCTTCGTAATTTCATATTCCAAGTCGATAGTATTATTTAGCAATCCAAGCGATTTCCCAGAATCGTTTAGAATGTCTATATCAACCTCTTTCCCAAGTGGTGCTGCTGTCTCTGTTTCATGAAGCACTGGAGTACTTTCGATATTAACCGAATATGAACTTTGTGAATCGCCCAAATCTTGAGGTTCTATGTTAAGACTAATATCGTTATTAGACTTATCATCAATCACCGATCCATTCTGAGGAACCACTGTATCAACTTTTGGAGTTGCATTTGTTGCAAGCGATGCAGCTGGAATTGTTTGGTCTAGGGTCAACGATTGAGCAGTACTACCAGCCTCAATATTTGGTAACGAACCTTTTGTTCCATCTTTCAATGTTCCAAAGACGTTATATGCCTTACTTTCCTCTACTGAAAGTGTATATGTTCCGTCCTCTCCTACCGGCGCGGTAGCAAAGCCGTCACCACCAACTTCTTCTGCCCAAACAAATGCATTGTCTGCCAAAGTAGCGGCATCTGATTTCAACACTGTACCAGTAATAGAAGAGGTTGCAGCTGTAAGGGTTGCTGTAATCCCTGCTGTTGTAGTTGATATACTTGATTGCTTAAATGAGGAATATTCAGGTGCATCTACGACTAATTCGTAGGTTCCAGTTGTTGGAGTAGGAACAGTCACCGAGAAGACCCCGCTATCGGAAGCTGTAATCTCTGTTCCATTTCCTAACCCTGTATCTCTATTAAACACATGCACCCACGCATTTGTAATGCCAGTAGCTGTTCCTGAGATGGTTATAGTATTTGCCGACAATACGAAGTTAATATTTTTCGTACTATTTCCAGAGACCGTAAATGTACCAGATGTTAAGGAAGAAGAATCTACTGCTGCCTCACCGTATCCTTGAACATACGCTCTTACATCGTAACTTCCTTCTTGTAAGGAGATAGTACCTGTATTTGCGTTTTCTATTCGTGCATGGTTTCCAATTTCACTCGACTGATTAAACACATCTACAAATGCTTCTTCTACTGTTAATAAATTCTCTACAGCAACAGAGCCAGCGTAGAAATTGATAGTAGTGCTCTTTGTTGCAGATAATGCCCAGTCTTGGTCCGCAAGGTCAGCTCCTGTGGCTGCAAGCTTTAAGCCAGTTTTTTCTGGCAGTTGACCAACACTCTTTACATGAGCCTCTAATTCATAACTTGTTGTACACGAGCTATTTGTTCCACCGGTACAGTTACTTGGAACTTTTAATGTATAATTTCCATCGCTATCTGTTTGAGTTCCGTTTCCGTTTCCAGTTGGGACACCAGCTGCAGTAACTTCATCGGCCCAAACCATGGTGTTGCTAACTCCATTTCCATTTGAATCGGTAATTGTTCCAGAAATACTTCTAAAGCTTCCCCCGCCTGCACCGGCTTTAAAGTTATACCCACTATTATCGGATGCTGCTGATGCTACTGTTATGGAATACGTGAATCCGTCTACAGAATCATCGCCTGCTGCTGTGGACCCTGATTCAGGGTTTGCTTTAATTCTTCCATACCCAGGCGCATGTACATCTATCTGCCATGTTCCTTCTGGCACAAACAGGGTGTAATACCCTTGAGCATTTGTTCCGCCAGGAATAAATTCACCTGTTGTTGAATTATATGCGCCTACACCTGCGTACTGAATTGGATTGTCTAATTCATCTAGCACAACACCTTTTACCGATTTATCCGATTTTTGGAAGGTAAAGACGGTAGAAGCATCTGGAGTGTTTGAACCAGATGCTGGAACGGTTACTTGCTTCTCTGATAATCCTGGCAATCCAGGAAGTCCTGCTCCTACTTTATATACACCAGCAACAACATTTAACGTATAGGTTCCATCTGTTCCTGTTTCGGTTCCAGCTCCAAATCCGTTTGTTCCAGATGGGTCATATGCCCAGACTTGAACACCCGAGAGTCCATTACCACTTTGGTCAACTACAGAACCGGTAATACTCTTATCTGCTGACCCAAGAGTAAAGTTCGCTGTTCCTGTGCTTGTTACAGAAATAAACTGGGGAGAAGGGGGCATAAATTCAGGTGCTGGAGGCGGACCAGAGGAAAATCCTGCATTCATCGCATGGAAAGGCTCCACTCCAATATTCCATTCACCATCAGAAATAGTCATTGAATAATTTGTACAAGCATCAATATTAGCCGCAGCAGCTTGCCCTGTACAGGTTGCTGCGCCATCGTCACCAGCGGTTTTTCCATTTAACGTAAAGTCGTATTCTAGCCATCCATCCGGCCCAGAAGCCCAGACCCTGATTTTGTCGCCATTTAAGAGCGCTGAATTATAGCTAAATTTACCAGACACTGTTGAGCTTCCTTGTTTAATCTTAATAACTCTACCAGTTACAGAGGTTGTTTCATCTGATAAAAGAATTTCGCTGGAACTTCCTGCTAAATACCCAGCACTTTGTGGAGGCTCTACATTCACCCAATAGGTTAATGTGTCGTTTGCTGTTCCTGTTGTTGTTGGAAGTGGTAATCCAGTAAAGGTGAATGATCCGTCAGATCCTGAGGTCTTCTCAAATCCACCACCACGAGAGGTTGAAAGCCAAATTTTTGCACTTGCAATTCCGGTGGTTCCGTCTGATTTTGTAATTTTACCAGAGATAATACCAGAGCCACCTTTCTCGATTGGGAATGGCATAGACGTTAACGGCCCTTCAATCGACTGTCCTGCTGATGTCTTTGAAGAAATACTAATGGTATGTCCCCCGGTATTGCTAATCCAGTTTACTTCACTCGCTGCACCGTTTACAATGTTCTTTAACTCGAATTCAATGTAGTCGTTTGCTTGTGTTGCTGCACCAGCAGTCGTAAGAGTAACTTTTCGGGTTGAAGAATTTACTGCAACTGCTCCAATCGTCACAGTTCCAGTACCAGGGCCATTAATATCTGCATTAAAGTATGATTCTGTTGCTGCATCTGCCTGAGCAGCACTTGCGATGTCGAACCCGATTGGGAATTCTAACTCTATTTTCCCGCCAAGTGGGATTGCTTGCGTAACTGGGAATCGAACGTTATAGCGAGATGTCTGGTTGGCAAAGTTGTTCATTGGCCACACGTCTATAGGCATAAACATCATCACATCTGGATGGAATACATCGTTTGTTCCGCATCCAAATTTGAAGGTTCCTTCTGTACATCCGGTTGCACCAGCTCCAACAAAATCATGCACGGTAAATGTTTGGCTATTAGCAGTCGAGTCTACAACTGCGTTGTTTAAGCCCTTGACATTACTGCCAGCAGTAACGGTATAACTACTTCCAGATGTTAATGAGAGACCATCAAAATGAACCGAGCTGTCATATGAATCGAAGAAAATATTAGCACCAGAGAGGCTCACAGAAACACCAGTTGAATCTGCTAATGTCCAGTTCGAAGCCGTTGTTACAGTCGTTTTCTTCATTGGTGAGTCCATTCCTACCCCAACATGGAAGCCATCACTTTCTGCCCATGTTAACTGTGGAGCTGTAGTTACAGTATCGCTTGCTGTTGAAAAAGTTGCAGTATAATTCCCGCCTGCACTTCCGTCGAAATCACCATCTAAATAATTTCCTGCTAAATCCTTAACAGTAGTTGCCTGGAGCTGAAGTCTAAAATCTTTGTCTTCTGGGAGGAAACTATTAAACCAAATAGTTGCAACTCGACTAAATGGATCGTAGTCAACTGTTCCACTTACGGTAGTAAGAGGCGTTTGAGCAGCCACAAAGGCGTCGTCAGCAGTATCGTCGTATTGCAGTAACACACTATTTGTAGTAAAGGTCGTTGGATCCATATCCTCGTTAAATCGGACACTCATTTCTGGAATCATGGCAGAAACAGCTAGCGTCGTTAGTCCTTCTGCCTGAACTTTATTGTCTAATACCTGAGCACCAATACTGTCAGCACCTGTTCCAGTATCGAAATCTGTTAAGAATGAGCCTGGCGTAGCGCTTCCTGGTGTTGGCATTCCCATAATTGGCACACCAAAACTATTCTTTACATCTCTTGTTACCACTAATCTATATTTTTTACTTGCTGTTAATGCTGCCGCTGGTGTTAAGGTAACGGCATTATGACTTGAATCGTTACTAAGTGTTGCTGTTACTGGTGATGCTGCGCTAGGATCATCTGTTAAATTAAAGAGATAAATATTTGCTGCAACCATGGTCGATTCGTCTATTGGAGCCGAGAATTTAATTCCTATAAACTTAAGATTTGTTGGAATATCTTGCGCGCCCATAAATGGTAGAGTTCCCTCTACCCAGAAATCTCCACCAGCTAAAATTGGTCCACCAAAGATAGCACCTGCGGTTGCAAAGCCTTGCAAATCATCTAAGAAAGATGCGTCGAATGCCTTAAACTCTCCTGTTAAGCCGGTAGCGGTACTTGCTGTTGCAAGTGATTCCGTGCCTGTTCCACATTTCGCGCTACTATCATCACAAACTACAACGTATGCGTTATATGTTGAGTCTGGGAAAATTGGATAAAAGGCCACGTTACCAGATGGTGGAACACCTTCTACTAAATATTCGAACCGACTGTCATCGTATATTGCATACGTCGAGCTTGTTGCCGCGTAGGTGTATGCCGATGTTCCAGTCGTTGCTGCAACTGGAGAACTATTTATAGGATATTGGGTTGAGGTATCGAGCGGAACAGTATTTGGCAAGATATATACATTGTAATACTGACCAGTTGTTGCCCCAGAATCTGTCCATGCAACGCTAATATCGTTTTTATCTATTCCCGGTAATGTAGCATCTGGGTCTGACAGAGTTACTGTCCCTACCGGCGTTACTGCTGAAAGAGTAATTATTACTGCAGAAGCCGTAGCATCGGGAAGACCTGCTAAATCGGTTACAGCAGTTGTTGGATTAACCGCATGAGTACCATAAGTAATAGCGGCCGGGGATGCCCCAAGGGTAACTTTCACCATATTCGGAGCAATCCAAGTTACCGTAGGACTTGTTCCATAGTCGCTTGTACCTGCTATATTTGAATCTAACACTGTATTAACACTTCCAGTTGCTATGGTTGATTGTGTAATTGATTCGGAAAAGACAAATACTATTTCGTCTGTTGCGTCTGCTGATCCAGCTGTTCCTGTGTCGTTTACAACCGCGACAGATGTAAGTGTTGGGCCTGTTGAATCTATAAAGAGCGGCTCGAACATGTCGATAAATACCCCACCAGCTGCCTGAATAAGCCCACCGTCTATCCAAATGTTATCTGGCGTGGCTCCACCCGTCACAGTAGGAGATGAGCCAAGGGTGATTTCTAATGTATCGCAATCTTTTGTTGTCTTTTCCCATTGAATAATTGGACTTGTTCCCCAGGGGTTGGCTCTTTGGGTCCAGGTACCACCAGTGGTGCTATCTACAAAGAAACCTTGATAACTTGGTGAGCCTGTAAAACTTTCTAAAATATTTGCGTCTAGGGCCGTTGTACATCCATCTGCTGATGGATGGCCAGATTCACGACTCGTATCCATTGTTCTATTAAAGACAAAACTTACAACATCTCCGGCATCTACTCCATTACTATCACCATCTGTATACGTTACTGCTAACACCTGAGCTGAGCTTGCATCTATTGTGCCAGTGCTTCCTGCTGCAGGAGTTGCTGGCGTCCCGCCAACAGCTGTTATTGCAAGTCCTGTTTCGCTGGTGAATGTTGCCGCTGGATCGAGAACATCTCCATTAGCAATTGTTTGGTCGAAGCCTGGAGAAATTTCTACAACATCGTTTAAATTCGCCTCCGTAAACCATCTAATTTCAAGGCCTGATGTTGCGCCTCCCCAACTGTGGTTTCCAGCACAATTATCAGAGGATGTTAAAGAACCCGCTGGACAAAGCCTGAGTGCGGTATCAATATTAGATGTTGTAAGTGCGCCTGGGTTCATGCTTTCGGTAAACACTACTCTAACGATATCTCCAGGGTTTACTGCAGATACACTTCCTGTTGGGCCGGTACCTGCTCCGAATCCACCCATTTTCATTATTTCTATACGCTGAACCTTTGGTGCGGTACCAGCTGCTAATGTTGCACTATAGTCTGCAACCAGTGCAGCCGAACCTGTATTTGTTGCGTTTAGCCCAGAAATACCTACCACAGAGGTAACATCTAAGGTGTCGTCTGCTTCTGCAGTTGCGCTTAATGTTAAGACAACTGTTGCTCCATCTGCAGATACATAATTAAGCGCCGTTGCTGTTGGGCCACCAGCAAAGGTAAACTGTGTTTGAAGCTGTGTTGCGTCGTCTGTTCCATCTGTAAGATTTACGGGTGATCCAGCGTATGTTGTGACTGTTGAAGTTTGGCCAGGATATTCTAATCCATTCGTATTAAGGACTGATTCTGTAAAGACAAGCTTTAAAACTGTAAGCCCGTCAATACTAGTAACGGTTGGGCCAGAGGTTTTTAACAATCCTGTACCGCTAACAGCATTACCATTCGTTGCAATAACTGCACTCGTTGGATCGATGGTGTCTAAATTTGCCATATCAACCCCTGTATCTGCTGTAATCGTTAAAGTGTCGTTGGCATTTGTTGTTGTAGTCCATGCGACAGTAGGAGAACTTCCATAGGTATGAGAATTCGCAAGATCCATGGTTGTATTCACGTTCCCACTTGTCACTGTAGAGGTATCCATCGATTTACTAAACACAACCTCAACAGTATCTGCTGTAGTAATTCCTCCACCTCCAAGATCTGTATAGTTGACCGATGTAATAGTTGCTGAACCAAGGCTGATGGTTCCAATATTTGAAACCTTATTCCCTGCAGCATCTGCGACACCACCTACTCCAGAAGCATCAACCCATGGCACAATTTTGTATCCAGATTTTACATTTGGTGCGGTTCCTAAAGTAATAGTGAATATCGCATTTGAGGTGCCGCCGTCTGCAGTCCATGCAGAAGTTGCCCCATCTCCCCAATATCCCCATTGACAGCCGGCTTGAGTGCTAGTAGGTACGGTAACAGCACACGTTGGACCAAACAACACATTAAATGCCCATTGGTCCCAGGCAGAAAATTTATCCATCTCTTCGCTAAAAGTAAGGACCACTGTTTCTCCAGTTTCTAATAAATTATTACTATTGGTGTCTACAGCCTGTATCTTAGAAATTGTTGGTTGAGTTGCATCAAGAGTAAAGGTTACGTTATCACCGTTATCGGTTCCACCGGTTGCTGCAATTACGCCTCCTAATACATCTTTTACTGCCTGTGCTGCCTCTGCTCCTGCTTGTGAAATCACTACAGAACCACCAGAAGAAAAATCTGTACTTGCATGCATTACAAGGATTACCGATCGCCCATCCCAGTCAAGAGCTGCTGTTGTTACAGTTGGAGTATCGCCGCCTGCTGTTGTCGTAACAGTAAAGCCTGCTGCCAAAACAGTGTCTGTATCTATGTTCTTGTCGAAATTGATAATTACTCGTTTTGTAGCACCAGAATCTACTCCAAGTCCTGTGACGACTGGAGCATCATCCTTTTCAAGCGGAACATTCCAATCTGACATCTGAATGTTTCCATCCACATCTTTAGGACCACCGCCATTAAATTCTGTTCCAACACGAATATTATCGAACACGAGCGTTGGATCCCAATTTTCTGGGTCAAAATCACCTGCTACAAAGTCACATTGCGAGTTGAGCACGTCGATAGTAATTGTATTTGTAGATACTGAAATGTCTGCATTATTAAATGGCGTTCCAGAACTAGCATCAACCCCGGTCAACGTACAGTCTGCTGCTCCTGAAGATCCACCAATAGCCTGGTCGGTCCCATATCCACTAATGGTATAGTAGGTGCCATGAAGAGCTGCTGTTGAATCCATATTTTTACTAAACACCAAGGTAATCCTGTCATGGGATGCATCTGGAGTATCGTCCGAAAGATATGCACCTTCTAAATGAGGAGCCATGTTAGCTCCGTCATCGCTAAAGGTAATGGTCTGAGCACTTGTGGTTGTGTTTGCGTTTCCAAACACGTCGGTCACAGAAGCGCTTGTAGTAATAGTATCCGAGCCACCGACAGCTGCATCAATAATTGCGCCATCTGCCTCTACACGAATAATCTTTGGATCCCAAGGTTGTCTAAATACGCGGCTAATAGTAACATCGTCGGTCGCTGCTGTAGAAAGGGTAAAGTTTCCTATTGTTTCTGCTGTTGTGCTGTCTACTGCTTCGCTAAATTCTATTTCAACAGCATTATTACCCATCGGTCTGGTAGCAGCAATTGTTGGGGCGGTGCTGTCTGCAGTACCCACTGTTGTTGCGGTCGCACCCTGAACACAGGCTTCCGCTGCCTCGTTATAGATAGCAGTCGAAGCACAGGCAATGCTTGTGTTGTCTTGTGTTGGGTTTCCAGACATCGTTAAAACAACAGTCTTAGTACCACCATCAGAAGACACACTAGAAATAGTCAGTGAGTCAGAACCCGAGACAGTAAAATCGGCAGCCACAGGTGCTCCGTCTGGACCCCAAGGCGAACCACTGGCATTAAATATCCATTGATTAAAGGTTAAAACAATTTTCGGAGAAGTGCTTTTCCATCCAACCGTAAAGGTTGGGGCTGCCGCGCGTGCGACATCTAAATTAAATGGCAATACAGGTACTCCCATTGCCCACAATAACGTGGTAACAACAAGGAACCCGTATACCCAACGAATCAGTTTTGATTGCTGAGATTGAGTAAGTAAGCTGTTCATAGGTTTTTGTTATAACAAAAACCTTACACCAAGGACCGACATCCTCGTGTAAGGCATTTGCCTAATAAATAAATTGTAGCTTTTATTTTGAACACAATATGTGCTTATTCTATTTTTAATATTTCACTTTTTACTTTCGAATTCTCTGCTCTACTGCCCCAACTCTATACAACGTTTGCTCTGATAAATTTTTTGCTTGCGAAACTTCTTCCTGTAATTTTGGAATCTTCTGAAAATATATTAATGCGATAAGAACTGTCTGGATAATTAACAACCATAAAACAACCCCTTCCACATACTTATTGGGATTTGTATCTGGTTTACGCTGAAAAATGTTTGCAAAAAAATGCATACAATATGTATATGCATTATAGCATGAATCCTGAATTATTATGGGGATAACTTTAATTAAATTAAAAAATAAAAGCACTAAACAAGAAACAAATTCAAAATCACAATATACAAGTCTCTAAACGTTTCGAGCATAATATATATTAAAATTGATATTCTTAATTATATGATTCTCAAAAAAGATAGTCTACAGGCCTTACATTTTATAGTGTTTCTTATTTTAAATTTCGTGCTTCTTATTTGCCTTTACCCCCATCGAGTTGTTAAGAAAATTGCAATAAAACCAATAACAAAAAGAAGTGCGTATCTCCCAAGAATTCTTTTGGTAAACCCCTGTTTTCCAAAAATAAGATATTGCCGAATAATCCCTAACATAATATAAATCGAAAGTAACCAAAGGCCTGCGACAGCAAAAACAGTAGCTGGCCAAAGTGTGAGTGCGGCAAATGCCTCTACCGCTACAAGTGAAGGAATAAGGGTGCCTATTACTCTCGATTTTAACGGAATAAGATGATACTCCAACCACATCCAGGTAAAAAACAACGTACAGATTAATAAGACCAGAGCCATTACAAAAGGCGAAAAAAGAAGTATAGAAACAAAAGCAAACGAAACAGCGGCAGTAAGATACAATGAAAGCAAACTCAAAAAACCAGAATACTGAACTTTTAATGTCTGATGCTTTTCTTTTATATCTGGAGGAACAACCGAAACACTCAAAAATAATAAATTAAAGGGAATAAGCATAGCCATAAGAAAGACCCATGCATGCTTGAATATTTCCATATCTATAAAGATAAGGAATGCAATACTTAAAAGCAGCCACAACAGCTGAAAAACTAAGGTAATCCAAAATCGAATATTTCGAGTACTTAAAGACATTCGGTAATGGCGATAGACAATAAAGACAGCAATAATAAGCGCGCTCAGCCAGAAAAGCTGAGGAAAAAAAAGACTCATTTCTAGTATAACAAGCCCGAAAATGAGTGCCGCTATAAAACTCAAATATGAAACCATATTAAATTAAATAAGAAATCCTAAACCAGAAATCAGAAACAAATTCAAAACTTCTTTAAATTCCAAATTACAAACAGAAGTTTAAATAGCATAATCGATAAAACATACTCTATTTTTTTGCGTTCGTCTACCGACTAATATATTCGTTATCCCTCCTTCGAGGGACAGGCTCTGTCTTTTGATCGTCATCCCCGACCCCGATCGGGGATCCATGCTCTTTTTATTTCTTCAGCCTATTGGATTCCTCTGCCCTTTGTCCGTCATCCTCAGCTTGACTGGGGATCCATGTGCTTCTTTCATGAGGCCATGGATTCCCGATCGGGGTCGGGAATGACTGCAAAGGAATTTTTTCTTTCGTTTTATCCCCCCTCTTTGCATAAGAGGGGGTTAGGGGGAGTTTTGCCCGTCATCGTCATGGTTATTGTCATCATGCCTTTCTGCCCGTCTACCGGCCAAAAGGAAACTGGTTTCCTACTGTTGGGTCTTCTATAAGAGGAGTAGATTTATTTCCAGAGGCATCTACTGCCACAACCGAATAATAGTACGAAAGGCCAGAATTAACCGAGGTGTCTTCGTACGATGTTTTGTCGCTTTCATAACCAACAACAATTGGGTTACCTATTAACCCCTGCTCTAAAGAACGATATATTTCGTAATGAGAAGGTATCTCTACTGAAGACGGCCGCCACGTAACACGTACCGATGCATTTTCTGTTGCAAAAACGTTAACATCGAGAGGTGGTGGCGGTGGAACAGTATCTTTTGGTGTTATTTCTACAGGAAAAATAGACGGAGAAGAAATAGTACTACTTGTTGGAAGCACAAAATAGTAATAATTATTCCCCAAAACAACTGTTGTGTCTCTAAACACTTGGGTTCCTAAAAAAACCAATGTTAAGCGGGTACCAACTTCTTCTGGAGTGTCTGATCGGTATACTGCAATGTGTTCGGCTCTTGTGTCTTCAGGGTCGTTCCATCTAACAACAACGTCTGTACCGGTTCCTACATTTAACGCCTCTACTTTTGTTGCTGGCGAAAGTTTCTCTGGGTGTTCTACAAAAACAGATTGCTGATCTGGAGCAACGAATCCATCAACTGAAAGCCTCTCTGCAAACAGAGGATTTTCTAACAAAGGCACTCCTAACGGTTTATTTAAAACACGAACTGGTTTCTGGGTAGTAGCAACAACTCCACCGGTCGAAACGACTGCAACTGGTGCTAAAGAAGAACTATTTGGACGCTTAGGAGCTATAAATCCTCGATAAAAAATAACAATCGATGACCCAAAAAAGAGCGTCATAATAACGGCGTAAATAATCTTTTTTTTCTTAGATGTTTTTCTACGAATCATATTACGGTAAATAATACGTGGTAAGACTTAATGAAAACACTGCCTGTGCTTGGCCAGAACCATCAACTCCTTCACGAGAAGCAAATTGAACGCTATGAACATCGGTAATACGCTCGAATCTTTCTACCCCACGAAGCAACTCTTTAAATGATTTATAGGTACTTCCACTTACCTGCAAAGAAATAGTTACCTTCTTTACCGAATCTAAAGCACCGCCTTGTTGTGCTGTTACGGACGGGGTTCCAAGTGAAATACCTCGGCCTCTTCGTTGGAGATTTTTTATTCCTTCGTCTTCAACGCTCATAGACTCTATCCTAAAACCAAGTGAATCCATAACGTTTTCTACCTGAGCAAACAAAGAACGAACTTCTGGATCATTTGGAAGCACCGACAAAAGCAAATCTTCTGGCTGTTGTTTTACTCTTTCTAATTCAGCAGCAAGCTGCTGTCTTTGAGTTTCTTTTGTTTGAATTTGTTGATTCAAATCTCCTACCTCGCTCGATCTTAAAAACTGGAGTGGCTGCTGAAAAAGGAATATATAAGCAACAACTATCAAAATCGCTACCTCTAATAAAATAAGGAACGAAAGATTTCTACCGACAAATCGACGGAGAGTGCCTGTTTTCTTTTGTTTTTTTATCTTATTTACTGCCATATAAACCTATAAGAAACGTAGGATCTAATTCTATTGCAAGAGAAAATGTAATGTCTACCATATTTGTAACAGCACTATTTTGCGGAGCTGGTAATGATTCAGACTCATCAGTTTCATTCGTATTTTCGACCGGAAGAGCTGGCACACCGTTTTGGACAACCGTGGTTTGCTCACCTCGGGTGTAGCGATCAAGGCCAACAGAGATAACTTCGGGTGATTGCTCAAAAACATTCCATTGCTGAAGCATGTCTTCTACCGAAGAAGCTGTTCCGTCGAGCTTATAGGTTCCAGGAGTTTCTTTGTTGAGTGAAAGATTTTTGTATTGAATACTCGAAAGTGTGTTTTTTTCAAAAAAATCTAAAAGGCGGGTCCAGTAGATATGATTATTATATAATTCTTCGGCAGAATTAAACCTTCTCTGAAGAATAAGCATTTCCGTGTTGGTTGCCTGCAGTTGAGCAAGTGCTGCATCTAAGATAGTATTTCTTCCCTCTAGTTCTGCCAGCGTCGATATTTTCTTATCGACAAAATATTTTGTTCCTGCAAATAACACCCCAAGCACAACAACCGTCAAAATGCCCACAATAATAAGAGCCCTTTCTGATCTATGGTTGCTTCTGTCTTCTAAAATATCTTTACTAATCAAGTTTACCTGCATTCCTTTATTTTTTTGCTGAGTTTTTTGAGGTGCAGCTTTTACTGCTTGGCCGTTCACTTTCTGAGCAGATCGTTTCTTTTTGATAAACAATGAAAACGGAAATATTTCAGAAATATCTTTCTTCGGTTTTGGTGGAGATTGTTTTTTTACCGGTTTTTGTTTTGGCGGTGCTGGTGGTGCTACTCCTGGTTTAACCACTGGTTGTGGAGCAACTACAATCGGCTGCACAGTTCTTTGTATTGGCTGATTTTTTACTTTTAATTTCGAGGCTTGCTTTTGTTTTGGGACAAGAGCTTTTTCGGTATCTTTCTTATGTAACCACGAAAACACCCCCGCCTTCTTTTTGGCAGGTTTTGGAGGAGGAGCCACAGAGCGCGTATACGAAACCTTAGACTCTTGCTGCTTTTGCTGCAATGCCTTTTTATGCTCTTCTGCTTCTTGCTCTCTTAAGTTTTTTGGTAACAAATTAACCACAGGGAATTAAACAAAATTTAAAACACCCTATACTATAGTATAGCACGGCTTTCTTTTCTTTTTTAATTTTCTCTTTTTGTATTCTATTATCATGTTGCTTTATTTTTCTTTCTGCACTTGTCTCTGCTCTTAATTTGCAACTCCCTCAAGCGTACGAGGAAGAGTGAATCTTTCGTCTGTAAAGCCGGGGGGTGGATTGGTAAAAATCCGAGCGTCGTACAAAATAGTTTCTGTTGGATATTCAAACGAGGTGCCTTCAATTATTCCTTGAGCTGGATCAGAGACTGTTAAGAAAGTATTTGGCTCTCTCGCAGGACAAAGCCTTCTTGAGCCTTCATCATCCACCACCTCTAATGCCCAATAATAACGTGTGTTCAGAGAAAGATTCGTTGGA
>JABIPD010000031.1 GCA_018698735.1 Candidatus Jacksonbacteria bacterium
GCTTTTGTTGCACAGGGTGCAATAATAGATAATCTATTATTGCACCCTGTGCAACAAAAGCTGCATACGCAAGCACTGCGGCAGATAACCCAACCACAGTTCCTACTATAATGTTAGAAGGTGACTGAAGCGCGTATAGAATGCTTTCTATAACAGTTGGGACAAGTGCAGACTGAAACACTGCCGGAAGATAGTTGGGGCCAGTAAGCGGCGGAGAGATGGTGCTAACACTATTAATAAACACATCTAATTCTGCACCATTGCCGAGCAATGCTGCAAATAACCCTACCCACCAAATTTTTTTATTTTTCCACGTTCGTCTTAATGTGGTTTCGAAAAGTTTTCTATAATGCATAAAAATATATAATGTAATGTGGCATTAGTATATCATATTTTTTTCTTCTGATAGACACAACACCTTCCGTCGCCTACGGCGCCACCTTCCTCCCCAGTCACACACTTCGTGTGGACGGGGCACGCAAGGAAGGATTTCGGAAATCCCCCCTCTTGAGAGGGGGCTAGGGGGTGTGTAATGTCTTTGGATCTTTACACAAGCTCCAGATTAATTTAAACCAGGCTCTAAAAGAATCGGCTATTTGCTGGTTTACAATAACGGTAATAGAAAAGTCTTTTTCGGCCTCTTCAAAAGAAGCGCCAGAAAGAAATACGCAGTGGTCGCCAAACACCTCTACCATAGTCTCTGTCGCAAATTCTGGCGGGAGGATTCGGTGTTGAGTGTAGGGGATCGTTCCGAGTATTTCTGCAATATGTTTTTCTGCACTTGGTTCAAATATGAGGTATTGCCTAATGCCTTTTTTGCTTCCCTCTTTATCGAAAATTTCAATCGTAGATTTTAAACGCTTGTCTCTCCATGCGCCGGTTATGCCAATAGAATACACATCCTCTCCTACTCGGAGCATATCTCTAATATATCTTTTTACTCCTTCTATTCCTTGGTAGATCATTATTTCTTCTTTTTTTGGTTTAGATGTGTAGAGCTTTTGAAGATTTGGCATTATAGAGGCGAGTGCCTGTTTTTCCTCTTCTACAAATTCATTTAGTTTTCTAGGGTTTACAGCAGTGTAAATTGTTTCCCTTTTTTTGAGTATTTCAAACACCAGCCCTTTTTCTGTAAGCCTGTTGAGTACGTCGTAGACATTTCTCCTGTTTATTCCTGTAGCGTTAGAAATAGCGGTAACCGAAGAGCCGCCATCTGTAAGCAGGGCTTCGTATATTTCGGCTTCGTTTTTGGAAAGTCCTAATTGTTGGAGTGTTTCTTTATGCATATCTGTTTGCGCGAAGAGGCGGTTTTTGTAGTGGGAGTGTTTTCCAGATAAATTTAAACCATGTTCGGAATGAATCTGCCACTTGCTGGTTAACAATAATAGTGATAGAAGACTTTTCGTCGATGTTTCCGTAGGTGCTGTTAGATGATATTGCGAGTCGGTCGCCAAAAATATCTATAACAGAGGGGGAGTCAAAACCCTTGGGTAAGATTTTATATTCTACATTTGGAACAAGTGCGGCATTTTTTGTTATATCTCCTTTAATGCCATGGTCGTATAAAAAGTAGAATTTCATGCCAAGTTTTTGGGTTATTTTAGATGCCTTGGCTACATGTGGTTTTAGGCGCGGATCGCTCCATGCGCCTTTTGCGCCAAGAACATAAATATCGTCTTTTAAACGAAGCATATCTTGGAGATAATTTTTCCAGCCTTCTACTCCTTTGTAGATAAAGACCGCCTCGTTATCTGCAGCATCTTTATAGATGTTTTCGAGATTCGGCATTATTTTTGAGAGAGAGCTTTCTTTTTGTTCTATTTTTTCTGTGAGTATTTCTGGGGGAGCTGCCTGGTATGTAGCCTCTTTTTTGGTTAATACCTCGTGCACAAAACCTTTTTCTACTAAATTTTTAAGCGAATCATAGACATTTCTGCGATAAACACCGGATTTTTGAGAGATAAGCCCAACCGAAAGCTCGCCCTCGCGTAAAAGGGTTTCGTAGATGCGCGCCTCGTTTAAAGGCAGGTCTAGTTTTTGAAGAATATGCTCGTACATATTTGAGATGAGGTTATTTCTCCCTCTCCTGAGATAGGAGAGGGTTGGGGTGAGGTCTGAGCGTTAAAACAGATCACTCACCATCAATTTTTTTGCATTCGCTGTAAATGAGTTGAATTACCGTGTCTAGATTTTCAAATATTTCAGAGCTTGGGATACGAAGGATTCTAATTTCATGCTTTTTTAAGAGAAATGTTTTCTTTTTATCCTTGTTTTGAACAGTCGGATCCTCATGTGTGATTCCGTCAATTTCTACTGCGAGGCGTAGTTTTGGGCAATAAAAGTCTACTATTACGTTATTTATTCCGTATTGTCTGCGAAATTTATAGGTTATTTGGTTATTTCTTAGCTTGCGCCAGAGGATCGCTTCTCCTTTAGGCATCGTTTTTCTGAGGTTTCTGCGGATTTGTTTTTGAGAGGGTTTATTGTAAAAGTTTGGCATTTTTTTGTTTTTTAGACCGCCCCTAGCCCCTCCTACCTTAGGAGGGGGATATGCAGTGTATTGAAGAGCCCGGGACTATTTTATATTATGGTGGTACTTATTACCTCGCGGTAGTATTTGCCACTCATTAACTATAATATATACTGTCGCCAACAGTCAAGACTGAACTTTGAAAGGAGAATCGCATGCGATTCTTGTATACAGGACTGATAGTCGCTTCTTTGCTCGCAATCCAGCAGGCCGAGGCAGCGACGACGACGGCACGGCTTGAGAGCAGGTTCACGAGCGGGACAACGCCAAGTGCGAACGTGTATGTCCGTAGCGGGCTCACGGATTCGCTAACGTTCACGTCGTTCTTCGCCACTTCGCGATCGTACGCAGAAGGCTATGTTGGCCTGGCGTACGCACCAAGCCTAATCTCGGGGCTCGTCTCCGAGTTCGAGGTAAGTATCGGCCAAGAGCAGGCAAGCGGTTCGCTTCGGCGAGAAGCCTCGGTGTTCTTTCTCTGGCAGCGCCTGTCTCACCTCACTGTCGTGGAAGATGGTGGTTCTGGGGTCTGGTACTACAGCCAGACGACCTGGCGACCTCATTCGCTCATTGGTGTGGGGGTGATGGGCCAGCGATACCTTGGCTGGGGCCCACGCATCGACTTCTCGATTCCGCATACGCCACTCACAGTGTGGGGGGCTTATAGCTGGGATCGTGAGTTCGACACCAACGCCGGTACGCTTGGCGTACAGGCCAAGTTCTGATCAACCTATCAACGTTTCAATTCAATTCTAACCGCGGTCGACACATCTAAGTGTTGACCGCATTTCTTTTTGTTTAAAAAATGATGTAGACCACCCCGACTCCCTGCGGGAGTCACCTCTCCTTCTAAAGGAGGGGACAAAAAAGACGCCACAATGAGCGTCTTTTTAAAGTATATTAATGATACCTCTCCCTAACCCTCTTAGACCCTTCATTTTGTTCAGGACAGGCATTAGGCGAGGGGGGGGGCAGGCAGAACACCAAATCAAAGGTCTAGGCCAAGAGATCTTCGAAGGCTTCTTTTTCTAGGGTTTCTTTTTCTAACAATGCTGCTACGACCTTTTCCATAACGGGTTTTTTATCGGTAATAATCTTTTTAGCAGTCTTTAATGCCTCTTCTACTAATGCC
>JABIPD010000028.1 GCA_018698735.1 Candidatus Jacksonbacteria bacterium
AAACATCGGGGTGACCGCAGGTGTTGTGAACGTTGGGATTATCCTTATTGGCGTTATGTACACCAACATTCGCCAAAAAAGGCTGCGCATTACATTCGGCCGAACCCAGCGCACCTGCCTGTTAAGCGGAGTTGCTATCTACCTTCTGTGGCTAATAACCAAGAAGCCGCTTCTTTCGTACACGCTCGTTCAGCTGATTGCAGTTGCCGCGTATGTAGCAACAGTGCAAAAGCTCCGCAAGTCAAAACAGAGCACCGAACCCATCTTTCTGTGGGTTGCAGCGCTTCTTGGAAGCCTTGCTGCAATCTACCCAGCGTGGGTTAAACATGATGTATTTGCCTGCATCTACTTGGCCAGAGCAATTCCCTCAACCATAGTAATTCTTGTCCTTATCTCTAAAGGGAGGAGGTTTAACTAGGACAGGCCTGATAGCCCGAGCGTTGACGAAAGTTAGCGCTCATTTATATTCCAAAAATTAAATTGTTTCGTGCGAAACAAAAAATCCCCTGCCGGGGGAGTCAAAATTTTTTAAACAAATGTTTCGTACGAAACACCGCACGTCGAAACATTACCATTCTTTTTTTAGCACGCGCATTGCTGTTTTATATCCACGCTCAATTGCAAGGTCTAGAGTTTTTGTGCTAAATCGAGCCAATCCATAGCAGTCTACCAAAACCCCGATGTCTTCTGGATTTTTTTCTACGTCGAATTCTCTTTTTCTTAATCTATCACTCAACATGGCAAAACTTCTTTCTAGCGCCCCCAAGGATTTATAGGGAGAAACAGCCTCAATTCTATATTCTTTAATCATAGGCGCAATAACTCTCTCTGCCCCCATTTTACGCACAATAGTAAGGGAGGAATAGCTTTTAAAACCACCATCAATATGCTTAGTTTCTTGTATTTCTACAGGCGAAACGAAAAAGGGAATACACATACTAGCAGTAACAACCTCTGCTAAATTGCCTTTTGTCCAGGCAACCTCCTCTCCAGTATTAAGGTTTGCTGTAATGGCTGCAAAACTACAAGGGAGTTGTTCCACCCTATCTACCGGGTAAATATTTTCTAACCTTTTGCGAATTTTATTACTACTTAGTATACCTTTTTGCAAATTTATAGATATTAAGCCTTTTGCCTTAACATTGGCTTTTACTATTTCTTTTATTTCTGCGCTCGAAAAGCCGCTACACCACAAAGACCCAATAAACGCGCCCATGCTTGCGCCAGAAACATATTCTACTTTAATGCCTAACTCCTCAATGGCCTTTAAAACTCCAATATAAACAAACCCTCTGGTTGCGCCTGTTCCCAAGGCAAGTCCTATTTTTTTATCTTTATTTAGCATACCAAAAGAATCTTAACCTTGAGGCTACAAATGAAATGCATCATTTCATTTGAGAGGAAGAATGCATGGAAGCTGGAGACATTCGAATTTATTCGGATGCGTAAGCTGCAATGCCATTCTGACGATGTTTCGCGCGAAACACGTCAGAGTAAAGTTTCTGGTTCCGCACCTTGCCATAGGCAATATGCTCCACCATCCACTTACTCTTCCTTTTTAGAAAAATGCGTGCTCGCGATGCGCTGCGCACCTCATTTTTCTAATTAAGCACAATTTATCTTTTAAAAATGATGTCGCCGTACAAGTCTATAAACTCTGGAAACTGCGAATGCAGAGGATCTGGCAAACTATCAAACGGAAACCATCGCATGTCTTCGTGCTTATGAGGTTCGTTGTTTACCACCTTTGTCGGATCAACCAGGACTCTAAAGTCAAACCCCATCCAGTGGGTGGGGCCGTCTTTTTCATCTCTATGAACCTCTCGAAATCCTAAATACTCTATATTAAGTGGCTCTACGCAGTATTCTTCCATCATCTCTCTTTTAAGCGCATCTTCTAGTCTTTCTCCAAATTTAACACCCCCGCCTCCTGGATCCCACCTGCCATGTTCATCTCTGCATTGATTACTTCTTTTATTTAATAAAACATTCCCATTTCCATCATGGGTAAAATAAATAACACCAACGCCTATGAAATCTTTGCCCTTAATCATAGTACAAAAACTCAATTTGTTGCTAAGACAAGCCACAACAACAGCGAACAAAATGCGATCAAAACCACTGCCTGCCTTCGCCTGTGCCCCCGACAGGAATCGAACCTATATCGAGGGATTAGGAATCCCTTGTTCTATCCATTAAACTACAGGGGCTCAGGTAATGGCGGGCAGGTTCTCTTTTAAAATACTAACAATCGCTGTGCGAGTGTTTCGAGAATTTTGTACTGCTGATCTATATACATAACCGCGCCCATTAAAATAAGTGCGATTACCATCCAGATAATGCTAAGTACAACATCTCGCCTATGTGATAATTTTTGATTTTCCATAGAACTATAATAACGTATTAAAACGTTGCTAGTATATAGAGAAATCCAATCGCGCGCAATATGATTGACGCTAAAGCACCTTTTAGCTTAAACTAACCTGTAATTAATTTTTTAACTCTATGGCAAGATTTCGACAAACAGAGGACCAAGAAGCAGAAGATACCGTTGAAACTATTATCGGGCCTTCGGTAAAGGTAGAGGGCGACTTTGCAAGTCGTGGAAATATTATTGTGGAGGGGCACGTAAGCGGGAGTATTAAAACATCTAAAAACTTACGTGTTGGTGAAGATGCTGTTATTCAAGCGCAGGTAGAGGCAGCAAATGCTATCATTGCAGGCTCGGTAGAAGGTAATGTTGCTATAGAAGACAACCTTGAGGTTGTTTCGAGCGCAAAAATAATGGGGGATGTTAGCGCAGGCCGACTTTCTATTCAGGAAGGCGCTTTCTTTTCTGGCAGCTGTCAGATGACCGAAGCAGCAAACAAAGAAGAGGTAGATGGCGAAGAGCAGGAAGAAGGCGAGGAAACAGAAGAAGCTGCAGAATAAACCATTTATATGTATTTTTACTTGCTGGATACGTTTTTGCAGCAAAAAAAATATGAGAGAGAGATAGCCCGCATAGAAACTCGCATTACCGACCTTGGCATCGGTGGCCAGGTTGCAAGGCTTAACATTTTAAAAGACATTAACGAGCTGGTTCAAGATGCTGTAAAAAGAGGCATTAGCACGGTGGTTGTTATCGGCGACGACCAAACCATTGGAAAGGTTGTAGATGTTGTAGCCCGCCACGATGTAGTACTCGGAATAATTCCTGTTGGAGACCAGCTTAATGTAGCGAAATTGCTAGGGATTCCAAAAGGAGAGGCGGCATGCGAAATACTTTCTCGAAGAATTACCGAGCAACTCGATTTAGGGGTTGCGAATGATTTTTATTTTTTAAGCTCGCTCGAGACATCGAATACCGACGTTGTTTTAGAATCAGATAAAGGCTATAGAATTATCCCGCTTCCAAATGCCGAGCGTGTTGCTATTACGAATCTAGCGCTCTGGGAGCAAGAAGACAACAGAAAAAACGCCTTTAAACCCCAACCACAAGACGGTATAGTAGAGGTGGTGGTGATGGGAAAGAAAAAACCCCAAAAATTTAGTCTTATAAAAAAACGGAAACCTTGGCTGGTTTCTCCGCATGACCACGAAGACGTAAGCATGGCACCAGTGTCTAAAATATCTATCGAAGCTGCTCCCGGTGCCGCTTTAACTGCAACGCTCGATGGTAAACGAGTTATAAAACCACCAATAGAGGTAACCGTAGCGCCGAAAAAATTGAAAGTGGTGGTAGGAAAAGAACGCGATATTTAATTTACCCCCCACAAAGCCCATCCCTCTCGTCATCCTGCCGCGCCCCGTCCTTGTGATGGGGAACGGAAGCTGAAGGATCCCTGGGTTGGATAAAAACCGAGATTCTTCCCATGCAGTCAGAATGACGAATAAAGGCGACCTCTTGCTCGTCATCCAGAGGATACTTCCTGTCGACGATGGATCTCTGAGATTAAGCTTAAAAACCCAGAGATTCTTCGCCTGATGCAGGCTCTGAATGACAAAACATTATACCCATGGAAAAAATAAACATTTCTTCGCTTGAAGATTTAAAAAAATACGCTAAAACACTTGCTTCCGAGCTTTCGCTTGGTGATATTGTTGTGTTGTCTGGCGACTTAGGCTCTGGCAAAACTACCTTTGTTCAGCTGCTTGCACAAGCTTTTGATATTCCAGATAAAGTTACGAGTCCGACATACACATATATCCACGAGTATAAAATCCCTCAATTTGCTAAAGAAAGCGGCATACTCGCACATATGGATTTTTATCGCATAGAGAATGAACAGGTTTTCCACACTATCGGCACAGGCGATTACCTAGGTAGTCCGCATGTTATCAACATAATAGAATGGGGGGAGAAATTCGAGTCGCTTTTGCCTTTTGTTAGCAAAAAAATAGAGTTTATCTTAGAGGAAGATAAAACTCGTACACTTCTTGTCCACAAATAAGACACCTGTTTAATAGATTACTCTGCCATACTCCTCATTGATGGAGCTGGTGATTTTTTTAATGCGGCTATTTTATCTCGCAATTTTGCATGCTCTGCGACAATTGAGTCTTCTACCACCACTTCCTTCTCTGAAATTGAGACTATTTGTTCGTTGCTAATAATTAAATCATCTTCTATTAACGCTTTTATTAAATTAGCTGGCTTTACTTCGATAGACGCAACATCTAGCGAATCCATTTCAAAAACAACACGATGAACCTTCCCAAGGTGGTCTCGTGATTTTGTAAACACAGGAAGCCCAAGAATATTCTCTTCCTTCAACTTCATACGTCGGATCAAAGCTCCAGGTTACGTATTTTACAAAAGTAAAACACTTCACTCTTCGCTTGCTCCTCCTTTTCAAAAAAATGCTTACTCGCCCAGAAGGCTGTGTCCACCATTTTTTTGAGACAGGAAAGGAGTTCTTTTTATTTTTTAAATTTTTAGACCCGTCTATTTTCGCCTCAGATAAATTCTATGATCTTATCGGCATGATGATGTACAAATAGTCGTCGCGGCCTTGTGGGCGTAAAATACCAGGGGATGTGGCGTCGTTCATGGCAAGAGATACCTCCTCTTGATCGATGGTATTTAATCCGTCGGATAAATATCGATAATCGAACACAATCGAGCCTTCGGCTCCGTTGCCGGAAATATCGAGAGTAGAGGTGTTTTCTCCGGTCTGTGAATTCTGAGAAGAAACTTCGAGCTTTCCTTCTTCTGGTAAAAGTCTTAGGTTAATTCCGTTTACACCAACTTGCGTAAACAACCCAGCGGCTTTAACTGCTTTTAGCAGCTCTCCTCGTTGTATCATAACCGAAGATTGGAATGTTTTGGGGATAATATGCTCGTAGTCTGGATACTTTGCCTCTATCAGCCGGGTAACAATCCGGACATCGGTTGAAAGAAACAAGAGCTGGCCATCTTCTACGGCAATTAAAATATGGGCTTCGGAAATTTCTTCTGCAGTTCGTAAGAGCTCTCTAATTGCTTTAATAGGTACAATTACCTGGCCCGTAAAGCCGTCGCCTTCTTTTCTGAGGACTGGAGTTTTCCGCTCTGCTAGTCTATAACTGTCGGTTGCTGCAAGAATAAGCGAGTTGTCTTCGAATTTAAACAACATCCCGTTTAATTCTGGCCTGCTTGAGTCTTGCGAAACTGCGACTGCAATCTGAGATAACGCTTTTTTAAATATAGCAGTATCGACATGAACGCCGTTGCCTTCGGCCACAACCGGAAGAATAGGGAAGTCCGAGGCATCCATTCCGTTTATCTTGGTTTTACTGCCGCCGCTTTTTATGTGAAGGTTGCCGCTTTTTACCTCTAGCTCTACGTTTTCTCCTGGCAAGAGCCCGACAACATTACTTAAAATTTTTGCAGACACCGTAAACGAGCCCTCTTTTTCTGTCTTTCCTCTAACGGTTGCTACTATCCCGATTTCTAAATCGGTAGCACTAAACGTAATTACGCCTCCTTCTGCTTTTATCAATACATTTTGTAAAACAGGAAGCGTCCCTCCTTGTCCAGCGATGTGGCTTACAGCCGAGATCCCTCTTTGTAGGTTTTGTTGTGTGCAGACGATTTTCATACCCAGACAAGTTAATTAATAAGTGTTTTATATCAAATTATATATATATAACTAGTAGTAGTAGTAGTAATAGTGTGGATTGCGGGGAAAAGTTCGATTCTTTGTTTTGTTGAGCACTTTTTTGTTTTGGAAAACGTGCGGGTAACTCGGGTGGATAGATTCTGGATGCTGTTGATAATTAATACTAACGAACGAATATCTGGTTGTAAAGTTGGTAACCTGGGGAGAGAAACAGACGGTTATGCCGATACTTGTCCAAAGGTAATTGGCGTGTGATACTGCCTTGTCCACGATGTGTCCCCAATTAATATATTTTTCTATGGAAGTCACTCGTCATTTTACGACCGCTACGTTCGTTGTTTATGAAGATAACGTCCTGCTTCACCACCATAAAAAACTCGGATTCTGGCTGCCAGTAGGTGGGCATATAGATAGGGATGAAATCCCCGAAGCTGCTGCTTTACGAGAGGTGCAAGAGGAATGCGGGCTGAATGTTTCTTTTTATTGGCCAGAAACAGGGCTGCGGTTTGCTGATGGTATCGCAGAAGAGCTTATTCGGCCAGTACATATATTACTAGAAGATATTAATGAATTCCACCAACATATAGATTTTATTTATTATGCTAAAAGTTCGAGCCCAGATTTTTTGCCAGAAGACCCAGATAGTCAGATGAGGTGGGTTTCGTTTGATGAAATAGACGCGCTCGAAGCGCCAGATAATGTAAAAGTACTCGCAAAAGAGGCGTTAGGTGTTTATGGGTAGACAGCTTCTCTAGCATTGACATTTTGGTGTTTGTCTGCCATGTTTCGAGCAACGAGACACGCTTCTCTTGAGAGGAATACAGAAATGGCTAGTTCTATACCGGTGCACGTGGTTGGGTACGGCAGATTTGGAAAAGAAATCTGCGGGGCAGTTGACTCGGCCGAAGGGCTTGAGTTGGCGTCCATTACGGCGGACCATGCGAGAGATCGAACCTTTGGTACGGCTGATGACCGCACCATTCAGGTGGCGGGGAGGTTCCCTTCATCTGGATTTCTATGGAAATTCGGCGAACCTCTTCATGTGGTGGTGCTTGCGCTCAACAACCCGATTGCGGCCCTTGAGCTCGTTAGCGGCTCTGCTTCTGGTAAACCGAGCGAAAGGGATACGCGATTCCTCGTCTGTACTACGGGATTCGACGACGAGCAACGAGCAGCGCTGGCAGAGTACGCCCAGAAAGTCGTGGTATGCCATGCTCCAAATCTGAGTCCAGGGGCAAATGCTTCAATTCTTCTTGCTCAGGTTGCGGCTCTCCTTGTAGGGAGGTTCGGGTGGTGTGCTCATGGGCTCGCAATTCACCACGCACAAAAGGCAGATCCTGTAAGCGGCACTCTTCGCAGGATGAAAGATGTCGTTGGATCGCCGGATTGCCCCATTACAATTAGCGGGGCAATACTTGTTGGTCACCCGGGGCGCCATCAGCTGTTCTTTGATGGCGAACATGACGACATACAGATCATCCACACAGCCCGGAGCCTTGAAGCTTTCACAGCCGATGCTCCTTGGGCGATTCAGTGGCTGGCCCAACAAGAGCCGGGGGAGCTTCTCCGAATAGAGGACTGCTTCTTCCCTGGATTTCTCGATCTGATAGCAAATCTCGGCCATTAAGGCTAATCCACGAATCAAAAAGGCCCACGAACGACCAAGCCCCAACCAGAACAGGTTTTGGTTGGGGCGCAAGCGAGAGAGAGGAAGAACCGTGGTGGATATTAACGACTGTAGGACAATCTGGATGCGGCCAGGGGATTCGATTGCTCATCTCCGAGCAGATTGCGAGGAGATCGAAACGCATGCAATGTAACGAAAAGACCCGGCGATGCTGTCAAACGACAGCGTCTCCGGGTCTTCATCTTTTTACAAAGGTTTTTTAAAATTTTATGTGAAAGGAAAACAAATGTTTCAGTCGCTGGCGTAGAGGGGTGATAACGGGATGTTTAAGGTTAAGATAAAATTGAGTCCACAGTAAATGTAAGAACACTGCCCATGCTGCCCCAAACACTACAATCGCAAGAATCGCAAACCCGGTTGCAAGATACAGCAGCAGTGAGCCTGCTGTAGGAAGCTCTAGAAATTTTAACAATAATCCAGAGGCTACAAACGGAAAGGCAACCACCACCACAGCAAAGAGATATGCGATAGAGGCAACGAGTGTTGCAACAATAGATAGCACCAATACCTCTAAAGAATGAAGCCAATTTTGTATAAATACTCGAACACTCATCAAGAACGCTTCAAAGGTATGCGCCTTTTCTATTAACAACGCAGCAATCGAGAATTTTCGTAAAAAAGAGGAAATCAAAGCAACGGGAGTAAGCACCAAAAGGAAAATAGTAGTAACGGCTACAGGTGTTAACCCAGAAGTTAGTTTAAAGATTCCTATTATTGGGAAAGCAATAACACTTACCACTAACAGCATCATTCCTATATGCAGAAGGTGAATAAGAAGTATACGGCCGCTTTGGCGCAGGCTTTTTTTAATATGCCTGCCAAGGTGAACGGAATGATCGGTTGCATGTGGCGCCCAATCTATTATT
>JABIPD010000027.1 GCA_018698735.1 Candidatus Jacksonbacteria bacterium
AAACATCAGCTCAAATACAGCCAGAACCTTTACCAATTGAAATAAGCGATATTACAGATAACGAAGAAGGAACGTTAATAACAATTTCAGGCAATATTGTAGAAAAAAGTGGAAGAACCGTATATGTAGTAGATGAATCAGACGAAGAATTAAAAGTGTATTATAAACAAAAAATCCCCAAACCTGCATTTGGTGACGGAGATAGTGTTACCATTATCGGTATATTAAGTGAAACAAAAACAGGCTACCGTTTATTGCCGCGATTTCTAGAAGATACTATAATACATGCAGCGAATGAGGAGGAAGTAAAAGGGGTCGTGCTTACCGAAACAGACACGTTTCCAGAAGCTATTCCAAAACGATCTGCGCCGCCGAACTGGCCGCTTATCTTTGCCTTAGCGCTTGTTGCTATTACTGGCGTACAAACTGGAGTAATTCTTTATCTGCTCAAAAAACAAAAAATATAATAATCAACACTATGCTTTCACTAACAAAGTCTAAACGATTCTGGAGATTAATTATTGTTGTGGTTGTAGGTATTATTGCAAACGCAGTTGTTATTTATGCTTATAATATAGATGATGGTGTCGATGTTACAACAGCGGTTATTGTTAGAGCGCTCAAATCGCCTTCAAAAGATGTAAAGGCAGCTCAAGATCAACTAAAAAGACTGAATACTCAACAATAAAATCTAAAACAAAAAAACGCTCTTAATAAAGAGTCGTTTTTTTATTGCTCGGGGCGAGACTCGAACTCGCAAGCCGTGAGGCAACAGATTTTAAGTCTGTCGTGTATACCAGTTCCACCACCCGAGCTTAATTACAGGTTTTAATCTAACGATTTTTTACTATTTATGCAATAGCGGATATTTGTTTTACAGCCCAAATAGCCTCTGTTTGGGCTGAGAGGAAAAGTAAATGAAAAAAACACCAGCTCAACACTGCTAACTTTTTACTTAAAGGAATTGCCTGCTTTTTAATCTCTCATTCTTTATCATCCCCGCTGTGCCCCGTCTTTGTGATGGAACCATCCTCGATCTCGTATCCACGTACGAGACAAATCTCTCCCTTCAAGAGACATGCCCTGTCCGTCATCCTCAGCTTGACTGGGGATCCAGGCTTTGATGCTCTTTTCGCGTTACTGGATTCCCGATCGGAGTCGGGAATGACGAACAAAAGACAGGATGACGGAAAAAAACACCATACGTGCACAGGTCCTATTCATCTTTCATGAGTAAAGATCTTTATTTATAAAAGGGATTAATGCGAGAATCACGGATTGTGTGTAATAGGTCGTTCTATCAATAACGTTATTTGTTAAAATGCCAACAGCTCCATTTTCTTGCTTTGAATTCACCCGTCCAAAAACAATGTCATCTGCCTCGCCTAGTTCTTTACCTTGATTAATAAGTTCCACAATCTTTGGAGGTAAAAAAAACGATCCAGTTCTTCCTTTGCCAGTCAACCCTTCTCTTGACTGTACAACGCACCATGCAAATGCCTGCATTTCTAAATTGTCTTGCTGAATACCTCCCTCGAGTCCTACGTAAAAATCAGCCTCTTCGATTTCTTTAAAAACATTCTTCGCTCTATTCAAAGCTCCCAAAAGAGTCTCCTCGCTATCTTTCGGTTGATCACCTACCCCAGAAGAAACCGAAATCCCTTCAATTTCGAATTCATCACTAGGAAACATTTGTTTAAAAGCGTTTTGTGTTGCGTTTATTTTTACAGGATTTTTTGAAGCAACTATAATTCTTTTCATACAAAAGCTACTATCCTTCAAACTTCTCTACCCAATCATTAAAACGCTTCACATCTTCTTCTCCATATTTCTTGCGTAACTCGCGAATCTCTTTAACCGTATATTCCTTCCAAAGCCGAGAAGGATCTTTACTATAAAACAAATCACAATAGCTCAAAATTTCGTCTTCTATAGATTCGGCAATGTAGTCTTTCTCTGGCAACGGAATATTTTCGTCTTTTACCATTTTTTTAGTAATCCCGGTTCCAGTATGCGTTTCGCACACGCGTGCATGCTCTGGCAGCCCTTCTTTTTCTAAAATTTTTCTCCCTTCTGTCATATGCCGCATATATGGCAAACTTCCGATACAGCCAATGTCTTTTGCATCTACTTTTACAACCCCAATATCGTGCAGCATGGCAGCCTCTTCTATAAACTGCAGCTGATTTTTAGACATCCCCAATTTTTCGCCTATTCGAATAGCTCGCGCAGCAACTTGAACCACATGCGGAACGTATAACGAATACGCCAACGAGTCTGTTGGCATATATTTCTGAATTATCCTCCAATAATTAACTTTTTTCATACCAATCACGCTTTTCCAACGACTAAACCAACACCATACATTAATGCAACGCCTATTAAAATCCAAAACAACTGCATCCATATGCGTTCTGGATTTTCTTCGTGGTGGAGTTCTGGAATTAAATCTGCCATTGCAAGATAAATAAAATTCCCAGAAGCAATCGCAAGCAACACTGGCACTATATTTGTAACCGAATCTGCAATAAAGAAAACCAACATCGCTCCAACCACCCTTGTTAACCCAAATAATACATTATAAAAAATTGCCTTTTTACGAGACAAGCCAGCATACACCAAAATAGAAAAATCCGAGACCTCTTGAGGGATTTCGTGTAATGCAACGGCAATCGCAGTCCCTATTCCTATACGTACGTCTATTAAAAACGCTCCCGCGATAATAACGCCATCTATAAAATTATGAATACCATCGCCAATAAGATTATTTACTACCAAATGCTGTTTTACATGCCCTTTTTGTTCGTCTTCACACCCGCAATGATGATAATGAATAACTTTTTCTATAATAAAAAAGGCAAAAATACTTCCAAGCACAATAAGAAATGCGGTTCGTGGATTGGCAAACCCTTCAGCAGCTTCCGGAAGCAAGTCAAAAAACACTGCCGCTAAGAGCGTGCCAATAGCAATGCCAATAAATCTTTTTATCCAAATCGACTTTTGAGAAATTCGAGGTAACAGCAAAATCCCTATCAAAGAGATAAGGCTAATAGCAAGAGTTGCAATAATCGCGTATAACATACTTTCTATATAAAAATTCTTCTCCTAGCATAATACAGAACCGCACTATTTATCAATCTTTATTCTTTCTTTTATTTAAAGAACCGGCCACATGCACTCGATGTGCACATGACCGGCTGTCGTTCTAGCTAAAGCGTGTGTCGTATTGCGAACAGCACACGATTGTTTGGGAATCCCACGACCCACAGACCAGTGCCTGGGGTTAGGATCCTCTTTATGTCGACCCGAAGGCCGTTGCCAACGAATCGCTGTGTAAATGGCCCTACTGAGACATTCTCGGTAAATCGCCACTGAAGCGCTGCCTTACTCCAGAACCCGGAGCCTCCGTATTCGGCGAGTGCGAAGCCCTCCACCTTTTCTCGCTGAAACCAGACAGATGCTTCACTACGAAGCGGGATGTCGGCGACTTCGAGTGCAACAGCGGCGTCGAGCTCGAGCCATGGACGCGGAGTCCATATTACCCCCACGAACCCCGCCCCCCAGTTATCTGATGAGACGAGAGAGGTCGTGAACCTAAACTTGGGTGAAAGCTCCTTTCGCACATAGCCTATGTACCACGGCGTGTACTCGACCTTGCCGTCATTCGATGTGACAAGGTTTTGCACCTCCAGCCGAATCGTCGGATGTGAGTCTTCCTCGGTTTCCGTGGCTTCGACTGCGT
>JABIPD010000023.1 GCA_018698735.1 Candidatus Jacksonbacteria bacterium
ATAATTACAACAGTGTTATAGCTCTCTGACGAGATATCCTTAAAGGCAGACGTCACTCGCTGAATAAAATCAATTTGACTCTCGCCTTCTGGGTCAGTATTTTTTGAATCTTTGCGCATCTCTACGGCCTCAGGATATTTTTTTAATGCCTCGGCTTTCGTAAGTCCGCCAAGTACTCCGTAACTCCTTTCTTTTATTCCTTCTGCTACTTTTATTTCACAGCCTAGCCTAGATTTTATTATTTCTGCAGCTTCTCTAGCTCGAATAAGAGGGCTTGTAAAAATAACCTCTACGCCATTGGCAGGTAGGTTGTTAGCAGTTCTTTCGATCTGCTGACGTCCTTTGCTTGTTAGATGGTCATCGTAACTACCTCCATACCTATTCTCTATATCACCAGTTGTTTCACCATGTCTTATTAAATATATTTTCATACCAACGTATGAGAAAGAATACACTGGGGGAGGAGGATTCGAACCTCCATAGACGGCTTCAAAGGCCGCAGTCCTACCATTAGACGATCCCCCAACACGTCAAAGTTTTACTTCAGGTTCCGTGTCCTGCTGCTGCAGGTCACTGCACCTTTCGTAAACTTTTCCTCTCAAAATAAAATGCTGCATTTTATTTTGCTAAGCCATCCAGGCATTTAAAAAACGCCCTTAAAGGCGCGGTAATTGTAGTAAAAATAGGACATATGGTCAAGGGAAAAATTTAAATTAAAAATTCTAAATCCGAAATTAGAAACAAATGTAAATGTTAAAAAATGGCAACTGAATCTGTTTCTGATTTTGAATTTCTTATTTCGTGCTTAATTTCTTAAACATCTAAATATTTCCCAAGTGCAACGCTTGTGGCAACTAAATTTAATAACAACATCCCCACAAACTCATACAGCCCTATCCAAACAATATTTTGAGTATAATAAGTTACTAAATCGAAATTACTGCTAAAGAATTGGTTAATATATGGGTTTACAACATTCACCAACGGATACAGCAACGCTAGTGTTATGGCAGTTGCAATAAATGCATACCAGAAGCTTTCAAAAATAAATGGTCCACGTACAAAGGCATTAGAAGCACCAACCAATTTCATAATGCTAATTTCCTCGCTATGGGTGTAGATAGCAATACGGATGGTGTTAAATACAATCAAGACTGCAATTAAAACAAATACAATAGATATCGCAAGCGCGAGTTCTCTTACTCGTTTTGTTACTAACGCCATTTTCTCTAAAATAACCTCATGCTTTTCGAAATTTTTATTAAACTCCTGAATTTTATCCTCTCTGCCCTCTTCTTGGAAAAACGTAAGAACAAATGGATAGTCTTCGAGATTTTTTGCCTTCACTACTAAAGCATGCCCAAGCGGGTTTTCGTCTAACTCTTTTAACGATTCCTGAATAAGTTCTTCGTCTTTATGGAAAGCCTCGAATTCTTTTAGTGCCTCTGTTTTAGAAATAAAGACAGTTGTGCTTACTTGTTCTAACTCTCGAAGCGATACCTCTATTTCTTGAACCTCTTCTAATGTTACCTCTGGCTTAAACGAGACATTTAAATCTACAAGCTGTTTTACAGAATTAATAGCCTCGTTTGTTAACACCGTAACAAAAATAAGCGAGCTTATAGATATAAGCGTTAATACGATAATACTAAGAGTCGCGATCGATAACCAAATATTCCTCCAGAAGTTCTGGAAGGCGAATTTAATAATTCGTATAAATGATATCAACATAGATGTTACCAGTTTTGAGCGCCATCGGAATAAACAGCCCAATTACCAGATTCTTTTGTGCATGGCCGAGCAGGATCGAGAATATTTTTATCTGTCCCCCATTCACATTTTTCTGGCGTTGCTATTACTTTATAATCGGCACCATTCGAGCGGTAGATGTATTGATAAGGCTTTGTGGTACAATTTTGGCCAGGGTCTTCTGGTAATAGCACTCCCGTGTTTGCTGTAAGTGTTTGGTTAAGCTCGTTCCACGCTATTTTACAGCTTGTAAGCCCTTCTTCTGCCGTTAGAGCCCCTTCTGCTACAGGGAATGTTTGATTTTCTAGGAAATAATCTTCTAAGAAGTATTGCACTAACTTTAGGTTGTGAATTCTTATGCTGTCTCTTGCCACCTTTTTGGTGCGTACGTATTCAAGCGTAAATCCTGCAACCACAACAATCACAATAAACCACAAAATAATTCGGATAACGAGTTTCTTTTTACTTGTTGTTTCCATAGTACAAGAAAATTAAATCATGTATTTACCATGAGCCTGGTCCGAGACTACTTCGCCTTCTTCGAGGGTTACTACTCGCTTTTTTAATCCGTTTACTACCTCTCTATTATGAGTTACAAGCACCACCGTTGTACCGAAGCCATTTATTTTTAGCAGCAAATCTACAATTTCGTTGGTGTTTACGGTGTCTAAGTTTCCGGTTGGCTCGTCTGCTACCAAAACTTTTGGCCGATGCGCTAATGCACGAGCAATAGCCACTCGTTGTTTTTCGCCACCAGAAAGCTGTTTTGGGAATCTTTCTTCTTTTTCTTCGAGGCCGACAATTTTTACAACTTGAGGAACTATTTTTACTATTTTAGATCTTGGAAACCCGGAAACTTGTAATGCAAATGCAATGTTTTCGTAGACGGTTTTTCTTGGTAGGAGTTTAAAGTCTTGATAGATAACTCCTATCTGTCTTCGTAAAATCGGCTTTGCCCTGTTTTTGATGCGTGAGATATCCCAACCACCGATAATAATTTTTCCTTTTGTTGGAGACTGTTCGGCAGTAATAAGCTTTGCCATTGTTGTTTTACCTACTCCACTTTGGCCAACAATAGAAACAAACTCTCCTGGTTTTATATGAAGAGTTGCGTCTTTAAGTGCGTAAACATTGGGTGGATATTTTTTTGAAACTCCTTTAAAAACTATCACAGTATTTTTAGTATACCACAAAAATTGTATTATTGTTTTTTCTCAACACGCACATTAAGCACCCCAGCTCGTGGGCTTGCAAGCTCAGAGAACGCACTATAGGTAAGGTCTATAATCCTTCCTGGTACAAACGGACCGGTTGATATTACTTTTACATCTACTGTCTTATCGTTGTCTGTATTTGTTACGGTTAGCATAGTGCCAAATGGGTAGTCGTTGCTTGCAGCACCAAGCTTTGCTTTTGTTGTTAGCTTATCTGGAAACCAAGATGCCTTGCCTTCGTCTATAATAGTAGATTCGAACAAAGCTATTCGCGCAAATGGTAATGGCAGTGGAGCGTTTAGGGTTAATGTGTCTGAATCAGCAACTGTTGGTAATGGATCCCAGCCAACGCCTTTGTTAAAGAACGTAATTTTTCTTTGAGCAGCAACCATTCTATCCATTGCAAACGAGATTTCGAGGGGTTTTAAAAGCGTAACTTGGCTTCCATCGAAAGATGTAAGATTAAGTTCGTAAATTTCGCTTATGAATTTTCTGTATGCTGGCGGTCCGTAATTATTGGGGACGATTTTAATAGAGGCTATAACAGGAGCAGATACTGCACTTTCTGGGATAGTAACACTAAACACCCTGTCGCTCGACACAGCTTTTGTGTTTGCATCGCCATTAGAAACAGTCAACGATTCTTTAGGTGGAATTTGTGGTGTTATGGTAATTCCTCTCTGCTCAGCAAATGGCGCCACCTCTACTACATCAAAAATTTCTGGGGGTGCTACGGTTTTTACTCCAAGGACCTTTTTATCTCCCTCGCGAAAAACTTTTTCTGGCTGCTTCATTACAATATGTGCTGGAAGTTGATTATTATCTGCCGACTCAAAAACAACGGCTCTTACTTCGGCAAAATCCATACGAGCAGTTATTTGTGTGTCGCCTCTTTTTTTACTTGCAAACCGCAGCCATTCTTGAGTTGGATTATTCCAAATATAAATGCTTTTATACTTTTTTGTATCTGGCGTTTCGAATAACAAGGTTAAAAATTTATCTAAAATAAGAGCCTTACCGTTTCTGTGGAGTCTAATATCGTATATAGGAGTTAGCGCGGTTGCTTGTGGCGGAATATTAATGTTTTCGGTAACATCTGTTATAGAAATTCTTGCTGGTTGCCGCAAAAGATGTGGAGGGATAGAGACTGTTAAAATGTTGTCTTCTGATTTTGCTGGAAAACCTTTTTCTACGGTGTTTTGGTCTAAGTAAATACCTTCATGTTCTGTGCCTGCATTGCTAAAATTTGGGATAGCTACTATAGCTAAAAGAAGAGCTATTGATATTGATTTTCTCATATTCTTTGCGTATACTGCTTAATGTTTTGCAGGATAAGTATATCAGATTGAGATTTATGAGTCCTGTGGATGGTGGCGAATAGTTATATTATCATTTCGATTCCCCTGTTTCGTTAAGAAATATATTTTTTGTAATCTTACAGCCCGTGTAGCTCAGTTGGTAGAGCGATGCTTTCGTAAAGCAGAGGTC
>JABIPD010000021.1 GCA_018698735.1 Candidatus Jacksonbacteria bacterium
GGCGCTGTTGAAACTGACGAGCAACTGAGGCTTGATCTTTTCCTCCCAATTTTTCTTTCTGTTCAACTGAAGCTTTATCATTTTCTGACGATTCTTTTTTCGGTTGTTTTTTTTGATCTTTATCTGCCATAAAAGTATACCACTAATTGCTTAACTCTCCTCGTTTTGCCAAAACACTCCATTTACCAACCAAACATCTTTTTTCTTAACAAGTTCTACCTCCACCTCTTGCGAATAGAGCCGTGAATTCGAATTTGCACCGCGCGATTCCTGCCGCTGAGTTACAACAGTATACACCCGAGTTAATTCATCGTCAGATTTTGTAAAGACATCTAACGATTTAGTAGATATTCCATAATACAAAGCTGGGTCAGCAATTCCCGCAGCCGAAGACTCTGTGTTCTGGCGAGCCCAAAGATAAAATTGATCTGATGTAAACATTTTCAAGCTTTCCAAATGACTGAATTCGTTTTGATTAGAAAACGTTCCAAACCTCTCGATAAAACTTGCCACAAAACGCTCTATCTCGCGTTCTGCTTTTTCTTCTTCTGTTAACGGCAGAGGTACAAAAGTATCTGTTACAGATTCTGTAGATTTTTGTTGCTGCTGAACAACAGGCACATCTGGCTCGTGTAAATTATATTCTAATGAAAGATCAGCTCCACGTTGGGCTACAATTCCGGCAATCACCAAAACAATAATTACAATAAAAATTATAATCCCTGAAAGAATAAAGACAATTTTTTTTATTCCTATATTCATATATTATTGTTGAGCTGCGGCTTGTGTTGCTGGCTGCTCTGGTGTTTTAAGTTCTTCCGCTTGAGCTTCTACAGGTACTTCAGCCTCATTGGTGCCTTCCTGAGATTCTTCGAATTCTTTTTTAGATTCCTCTATTTCTAACAACTGCCGCGGGTCGGATGTAATAATTTGGTCTTCTGTATACGATGCTACCACCTTTATTGCGGCATGCTTATTACCTGCAAAAAAGATTCCCTCTCCTACCCCACTCTCTAACAACAAATACCGTTCGCCTTGCGTAAGCATGAAGGTTTTAGCGATAATATCTATAGATGCTGGCGACTGGCGCATTAAAAGTTGCATTGGAGAATTCGTTACAATTGCCTGGCCATACGGTGAAAGTAAAAAGTCGTTTACATCTTGAGTAATTGTGGTAACCCCCAAGTAATATTTTCTGGCACGTTTTACGAGCGCAAAAATAAATCTAGCAGAATCTTCGTGCTGCATAAGCCACCAGGCTTCGTCTACAACCAAAATTCGTTTCTTTATCTCCGAGCGAACAATATTCCAAATATAATTTATAATCGTATACACCGCCATTGGCCGAAGTTCATCTTCTAAATCTCTTACACTAAAAATGATTAATTGATTATTCATGTCGATATTTGTACGATTGTTAAACAATCCCGCAAATGTTCCTTCTGTATATTTTTTTAATTGTTCTGCCAAATTTTCGCCACCCTCCATCCCTTGCAATACTTCCAATAAATCTTGCATTACTGGTATTTCTACTTTCGCCAAATCTGACTGCGGGGTAATATCTTTTTTTGCATATACTTCAAGTAATGCGCGATCCATTAACGAATCTTCTTGCTGGGTAATATCGCCAAGCATAATGCGCATTAAACCTTTCACGGTAATAACTGCTGAACGGATTACATCAGAAACGCTTGTGCCCTCTCCAACTGTTCTTGGCAAATCGAATGGATTAATCTTTGCTTCAGAGCTTAAAGAAATATTAATATAGGTCCCGCCTACGGCATCAGACAAATGTTTATATTCTCGCTCTGGGTCGATAATAATAACGTCTGCGCCTATCATTAAGCTTCGCAAAACCTCGAGCTTAACGGCGTAACTTTTTCCTGCGCCAGAGGTTGCAAACACAACAGAATTAGCATTTTGAAGAGAAAATCTATCAAAAATTATTAAACTATTATTATGTCGATTCACACCATATAAAATTCCTTCGTCGCTGGTAAGATCAGAAGACATAAACGGAAACGAAGATGCAATCGGAGACGAATTCATGTTAAAACTTACTGTTAATTCGTCGTTGCCAATAGGAAGCGTAGAATTAAATCCTTGTTCGTTTTGCCAGAGCGAACGCTTTGTTAGCACAAGTTTTGACCCAAAAATTGTTTCTATCTTTGTAGTTTGCTGATCGAGTTGTTCTTTCGTATCTGCGTAAATAGTAACGTATAATGCAAACTGGAAAAATTTCTCTATCCCTTGAGTAAGATCATCTCGTAATTTTTCTAAATCTTGAAGTGCAGATTCTCGCAATGGATCTCGAGGCGCTCCTTTTTCGGCGTCTGCTACTAACTGGGCTTGAATATTTCCTACTTTGTTCCTCATCTGCTTTAATACAACTTCAGTAGCAACAGGATAGAAAAACATCGAAATATCTATCGCGCCATTAAAATTAATAATGGGAGAAAACCATCCAACACTTATGTATCTTGGATAACCAATAACAAACAATGTTCGTGCCCAGCGACTCCCTATTCGTAAAGCATCTGGTGAAACCTCCATCCCAGCTGGCGAAACCAAATCTCGAATCGCGACAGTTCCTTCGCTGTACACTTTCTCTGCTGCTAACATTTCTTTTGCATTCTCTTTTTTTTGCTCTTCCTTACTTTTAATTTCTTGATCCGAAGGCACCTCAGGATTTTTCTGAGGTTTACTTCGAGCTTGCTGAATTTTGTCGGAGGTAAAAGCGACCATACCAAGAAATTTCTAATTGCACTAATTAATCTAATTACTAA
>JABIPD010000046.1 GCA_018698735.1 Candidatus Jacksonbacteria bacterium
CCCGGAGGGGTAAATCCCACTCTCTCCGCCATATAAAAATAAAGTGGGATGAGAAGCAAGGTGCCCCGGAGGGGTAAATCCCACTCTCTCCGCCATATAAAAATAAAGTGGGATGAGAAGCGAGGTGTCCCGGAGGGGTAAATCCCACTCTCTCCGCCATATAAAAAATAGAGTGGGATGAGAAGCAGGGTGCCCCGGAGGGGTAAATCACACTCTTTCCGCCATATAAAAAATAAAGTGGGATGAGAAGCGAGGTGTCTCTAATTATAATAAATAGAGGTTTTAAAATAAATGTATTCTATGAAATTTTATTACGTTGTTACCCCAGATAAATACGATATTGCAGATTTGTTCGAAGTTTCATGTAAAGAAAGAGATATCGAGACTGTTCGGATAGAGCCAGATACCTATTCTTTTTCGGATCTTGAGGATATGACAGATAAGGATCTTTACTATCCTATTGGAATTAATTATGCAACACAGGTTATTAGTAGAGTTGCATTACAATACAAACCAACTACTTTTTACACCGATAATTTTTTTACTCGATCTGTTATTGGTTTGTACGCCCAGCAAAATATTTCAGTCCCTCGAACCGTTCACTACGTATCTGGAAATAGAGAATTATTACGCAGTGCGGTAGATAGGGTTGGCGGGCTTCCGGTTGTAATAAAGGTGAGTGGTGGAAGTAAAGGGGTCGGCGTAATGAGAGCCGATTCATATGAAAGTTTGTTTTCGATGATAGATTTTTTGCATTCTCGAAATACAAAGTTTGTTATTCAGGAGTTTATAGACGCTCCTTCGCATGCTCGATTGATAGTATTAGGAAATAAAGTTGTGGACAGTATTGAATATACTTCGAGTGCTGGCGATTTTAGAACAAATTCAGATGATTCTCCGAGTGTCGTTGGAAAGAAATTCTCGAAAGAAATAGAAGAAACCGCAGTAAAAGCAGCCCACGCACTTGGGTATGAATTTGGAGGCGCAGATATTATTCTTGATAAAAAAGGGAATCATTATTTATTAGAAGTTAATTTTCCTTGTTACTTCCCTCGATGCCAAATGACCACTGGAACAGATATTTCCGGAATGATGGTCGATTATTTAATAAAAAAGAGTAAAGAAAGATAAGAAATAATTATATGAAGCTTACGATACTAGCAAGAACAAATACGTGGCATATTAAAGATTTGTTACGAGCTGCAAAGAAAAAGAAAATAGAAACAAATGTGATTGATATTAAAAATCTATGGAATCTTGATGAAGTAAAAGATCAAGTTTCAGATATTGTGTTGGTTCGATCTCTTACTTTAAGTGCTGTTCGTTCGAGAAGAGCTGTGTTTTTTAAGCTTATAAAAGAAGGCCGAAATATTATTAACCCTGTTCATGCAATTCAGCCGTTTATTCATTCTAAGGTATATCAACAGTGGATGGCGAAAGAACATATTAAATGCCCAACCATTCCTACATACGATTTTAACAGCCTCGATGAAGTGAAGACTGCTTTAAAGAAAGGTGTACTAGAGCTTCCTATGATTCAAAAGCCCGACATAGGAATTAAAGGTATTGGTGTGGAGCTTATAAAAGATATTGGAGACATTAAAGAAGACGGTCTTAAAAAGACATTGTTTCAACCGTTTATAGAAAATTCCGGAGATTATCGTATTTGGGTGTTAGATGGTGAAGTTCTTGGCGTAACTCAACGTATTGGGAAGAAAGGATCCCATGTTAATAATGTTGCACAAGGAGGTAAAATGCTTAAAGTCGATGATCAGAATATTATTGAGGGGTTGTCGAATCTTTCGTTAGATATAGCAAAATATTTCGATTTAAATATGTGTGGGATAGATATTATGTTTGATAAAAAAGATCAGAAGTTTAAGTTTTTGGAGGTGAATTCGGTTCCAGGTTGGAAAGGATTCCAGCACGCAACTAAAATTGATGTCGCAGGAAAAATTATAGATTTTTGTATAAAGAAAGCTAAAGAAGGAAATAACGAGACTAAGTAATAAATTATTGTTTGTAAGGCGTTATTGAAGTCGTTTTGTTTAGCGGCTTCTTTGATTTTTGGGGAGATTGTTACTCTGTCTGCTTGAGTGGTTTGTGTGCTGTGGTACTATACAGTGTTAGAGTAACCATTAATAAAAGGCACTATGAAAAAGGTGGCAGTTATTATGGGGGGGAAGGGATCGGAGCACGATGTTTCAATTAATTCCGGGATGCAGGTTTTAAAAAATTTAGATCGTGAAAAGTACGAGCCACTTAAAGTGGTAATTCAAAAGAATGGGGTATGGGAGGTTGGCGATGTGTTATGCCCATTTACAGGCGGGCTAGAAGAATTACTTGCACAAGAAGTTGATGTTGCGTTTTTGGCGCTGCATGGAACCTGGGGCGAAGACGGGACTATTCAGGGAGTTCTTGAATATACAGGTATTCCGTATACTGGTTCGGATGGCATAGCGAGTGGGGTGGCAATGGATAAGCAACTTTCTCGTCAGCTTTTTCATCTTCATGGCATACGAGTCCCAGCTGGGATGGTTGTTACTATTTCGAACTGGGAAAAATCTATCCAGCTTATAGAAAGAACATGTGGATACCCCTGTGTAGTAAAGCCACTGCGAGATGGCTCGAGTGTTGGGGTTGAGCTTGTGTCGGACGTATTTGCTCTTACACGAATTCTGCAACATTCTGCTCAGAAAACGTTGCTTGCCGAAGCTAAAATAGAAGGAGTTGAAGTTACTGGCGGGGTATTAGATATTCCAGGAAATCCTATTCCTCAGGCGCTTCCTCCAACTCAGATTATTCCTAAAGAGGCTGCATTTTTTGATTATCATTCAAAATATACTCCTGGTGCTACCGAGGAGGTTACGCCTCCAAATCTTTCACCAGAAATAATCCAAAATATTCAAGAGATTGCATTGCAGTGTCATGGAATTCTTGGGTGTAAAGGAATTTCGAGAACTGATATGATAGTGGCAAATGATGGGATTTATGTTTTGGAAACAAATACTCTGCCGGGAATGACAGAAACAAGCTTACTGCCTCAGCAAGCACAGGCAATAGGCATGACATTCCCTGCGATGATTACAGCCATTATAGAGGGGGCTTTAGAATCATATTCCAAATCCCAAAAAGACACCTCTGTTCTGTCATCCAAGCCTCCAACTCAGGATAAAGGAGCAGAACAAAGTGCATAGAGCCCTGGATGACCAGTGGAAAGCAAGTTTGTTTAGGCTTCTTTGTTTATTATATTTATATGCAGGATGTAGAAGAGATAAAATCTCGGTTGAATGTAGAAGAGATTGTGGGTGAATATGTAAAACTCACTCCTGCAGGCACGAACACCAGGGGGCTGTGTCCATTTCATCGAGAAAAAACGCCGTCGTTTATGGTTTCGGCAGAAAAACAAATCTGGCATTGTTTTGGGTGTGGTAAAGGCGGTGATATGCTTTCTTTTTTAATGGAGATAGAGGGCATAGAATTTCCAGAAGCATTACGAATACTAGCAGAGCGGGCTGGCGTAGATTTAAAACAATCACAGGTTCCCGCATATCAGAAAGATCACAAATCTAAAGTATTCGATGTGTTATCGCTTCTTGCATCGTGGTATCATCAATCTTTTTTGCATTCCCAGAAAGGCGAGGCTGCACGCGAATATTCAGAAAAAAGAGGCCTTTCTTCCGAAACGTTAAAAGCGTGGCAAGTTGGATATGCTCCAGATTTATGGGACGAAGGCTTAAAATTTGCTCGCAAAAAAAACTTTAAAGACGCAGAGTTAAAAGATGCTGGGCTTTTTATTTCTAAAGATTCTGGTGGCATGTACGATCGGTTTCGTCATCGGTTAATGTTTCCTATACACGACCACAGAGGAATGGTTGTTGGATTTGGAGGGAGAATGCTCGAGAATTCCGAAACAGACAAGGGCGATGCGAAATATATTAACTCTCCCCAAACAATTACCTATGATAAAAGCCGTGTTCTGTATGGGCTGTATCATGCAAAACAGGCAATTAGAGAATCGAAAGAAGTGGTTGTAGTTGAAGGCTATATGGATGTTATTTCTTCGGTGCAAGCTGGAGTTATAAATATTGTCGCTGCCTCTGGAACCGCACTTACCCCTCAGCATGCAAAATTGTTAAAACGCTATGCTACGCATTTGTGTTTTGCGTTCGACAACGACGAAGCCGGACTTCGGGCTGCTCAACGAGGCCTTGAGGTGGCATGGAACGAAGGCTTTTATGTGAAAGCAATATCGCTACCAGAAGGGAAAGACCCAGATGATTTAGCAAGAGAAGATCCAGCTGCATGGAAGAAGGCTGTAGAAACGGCAGCCCCGGTGATA